>JAOHSH010000018.1 GCA_028122555.1 Methylophilaceae bacterium | reverse complement strand
TCCTTCTCCACCAAATCAACCCTAGCACTAGTCCCCTTAAAGTCATAACGGTTATCAATCATTCTCATCGATACGTCAACGGCATTTTTAATATTTACTATATTTGCTTCTGATGTTATGTCAAATGAAGGCATATTTAATCTCCCTTATCTTTATTTCTTTATTTGTTTAGCTGCTATCCTCATTCTTAATGCATTTATTTTAATAAATCCTTCTGCATCTTTCTGATCATAAGCACCTCTATCATCTTCAAAAGTTGCTATATTTGCGTCAAATAAGGAGTTATCACTATCTCTTGCTAGAATCGTAATATTTCCTTTGTATAAACTAATTTTTACCCATCCATTAACTTTAACTTGAGTTGTATCAATTAAAGCTTGAAGAGCTAGTCTTTCTGGAGCCCACCAGTATCCGTTATATATCAAGGAAGCATATTTAGGCATTAGCTCATCTTTTAAATGTGCTTCTTCCCTATCCAAAGTTAATGACTCCATTGCTCTATGTGCTTTCAATAAAATAGCACCTCCAGGTGTTTCATAACAACCTCTCGATTTCATCCCAACATATCTGTTTTCAACTAAATCTAACCTACCTATCCCATGTCGCCCACCAATTTTATTTAATTGATGAAGAAGCTCGTGCGATTTTAAAGCCTTACCATTCAATCCTACAGGATCACCATTTATAAATTTAATAGTTATTTCCTCCGGGTTATCTGGTGCACTTTTTAAGCTTGTTGTCCATCTCCACAAAGTTTCTTCAGGTGGAACAGATGGGTCTTCTAGGTCTCTACCTTCATAAGAAATATGAAGAAGATTAGCATCCATACTGTAAGGACTTCCTCCATCCTTGTGCTTCATATCTAGAGAAATATTATTATCTTCAGCAAATTTAATTAATTTTTCTCTACTTAAAAGGTCCCACTCCCTCCATGGTGCAATAATCTTAATATCTGGATTTAAAGCATAGGCTCCTAATTCAAACCTAACTTGATCGTTGCCTTTTCCTGTTGAGCCATGAGCAATAGCATTACTATTTGTTTCTTTTGCAATCTCAATTAATCTTTTTGAAATTAAAGGTCTTGCTATTGATGTTCCAAGGAGATATTCACCCTCATAAACCGTATTAGCTCTAAACATTGGAAAAACAAAATCTCTGACAAATTCTTCCCTTAAGTCTTCAATAAAGATTTCTTTAACACCGGCAGCTTTGGCTTTTTCTCTTGCTGGTTCTATCTCTTCACCTTGACCCAAATCAGCTGTAAAAGTAACGACCTCGCATTTATACTCCTGCTGTAACCACTTCAAGATTACTGACGTATCTAAACCTCCAGAGTAGGCAAGTACAATTTTTTTTACGTCTTTTATCATTTAAATTTTCCCTAATATTAAGTATTCTAAAAGTGCTTTTTGAACATGAAGTCTATTCTCTGCTTCTTCCCAAACAACGCTCTTAGGTCCATCTATAACATCCGCAGCCACTTCTTCACCTCTGTGTGCTGGAAGACAATGCATAAATAATGCATCTTTCCCTGCAATTTCCATCATATCTCTATCGACTTGCCAATCAGTAAAATCTTTTATTCTCTCATTTTTTTCTGACTCAAAACCCATGCTTGTCCATACATCAGTTGTAACAATATCTGCATCTCTAGCAGCATCCATAGGGTCTTTAAATTCTTGATAGTATTTGTCATTATATAAACCGTCTCGCTCAACCTCATATCCTTTTGGTGTTGATACATGTACATTAAAATCTAATAATTCTGCAGCTTGAAGCCATGTATTACATACATTATTAGAGTCTCCAATCCAAGCAACCGTCTTACCTTGAATAGACCCCCTTTTCTCAATAAAAGTATAGATATCTGCAAGAATTTGACAAGGATGGTACTCATTGGTGAGTCCATTTATAACTGGTACCCTTGAGTTTTTTGCAAACCTATCAATTATATCTTGCTCGAAAGTTCTAATCATTACTGCATCACACATTCTTGATATCACTTGCGCAGCATCTTCTACAGGCTCACCTCTACCCAATTGAGAGTCTCTAGTATTTAAATATATACCAGCGCCTCCTAGTTGGTGCATACCTGCTTCAAAAGATAATCTAGTTCTTGTACTCGCCTTCTCAAAAATCATCACAAGAGTTCTATCTTCCAATGGCCAATATTTTTTATATGATTTGTATTGGTCTTTTATCCACTTTGTTCTTTCAAATAAAAGCTCCATTTCGTCTTTACCGAAATCATTAAATTGTAAAAAATGTTTTATTTTATTCATAAGTTATTTATAAAGCTCTCAATCGTAAAAATCAATCTATCGGATAATATTTTAGCCTCTCTTTTATTTATAATTAATGGAGGAAGCAGTCTTATAACATTCCCTGCAGTTACATTAATTAAAAGTTTTTTATCTAATGCAATATTTACACAATCACCACAAGGTACGCTTAACTCAATACCTATCATAAGCCCCAAAGATCTAATTGAGATAATATTTTTATTATTTTTAAAGTTTTCTTTTAAAATATTTGTTATTAATAATCCTTGTTCAATGGCATTTTTAATTAAATGTTCTTTTTCAATAGCGTTAAGAGTTGCTATACCTGCAGAGCATGCCAATGGGTTGCCTCCAAAGGTTGAGCCGTGCTTACCTGGTTCCATAAGTTTAGTAGCAGTTTTATTAGCAATGCATGCTCCAATAGGCATTCCTGAACCCAATCCTTTCGCTAAAGTCATAACATCGGGTTTTACTGATGAATGTTGATGGGCAAACCATTTACCAGTTCTTCCAACTCCACACTGAACTTCATCAAAAATTAATAACCATCTATTTTGGTCACAAATCTGTCTCAATTTTTTCAAATATTGCTTTAAATTTTTAGGAATATTTATTCCACCTTCACCTTGAATTGGCTCAATAAAAATTGCAGACACTTTATTATTTTTAGCTGAAATCTTCTCAACAGCATCGATGTCATCAAAAGGGACTCTTATATATCCAGACATTAACGGCTCAAAACCTGCTTGATATTTTCTTCCACCAGACGCAGATAATGTTCCCATTGTCCTTCCATGAAACCCACCCTCCATAACTATAATATTTGGAGAATCAATACCTAATTTGTGCCCATGAAGCCTTGCTAATTTGATCGCTGCTTCATTCGCTTCACAACCTGAGTTACAGAAAAATACTGAAGAAAGTTTTGAAAGGCTTACTAATCTATCAGCAAGCACTGATTGCTCTTCAATATGATAATAATTTGAAATATGTATCAATTTTGCAGCTTGCTTAGATATAGCCCTAACTAAGTCTGAATGATTATGGCCCAAAGTATTTACCGCAATCCCAGATAAGCCATCTAAATATTTAGTATTATTCTTATCAAACACCCATACCCCTTTCCCTTTCTCAAAAGAAATAGGAAACCTATTGTAAGTGGGCATCAAATTTTTATTCATTAATTTCATAGTACAAACAAAAAAGGCGACTTAAAGTCGCCTTTGCATCCTTTAAGATTTATTATAAACCAAGCAAAGCTCGGTGAGAAAGACCATTTGTCATCAAAAGCAACATTGGTATAGACAACATTGTATTTGTTCTTGATGCTAAAAGAGCTACTCGTCTAGCTTTTACTTTTTCCTCATCACTAGCTTTTTTCATTCCAAGTATTTTTTGTTGATTAGGCCAGATTAAACCCCAAACATTAAAAAGCATAATTGTTCCCATCCAAGATCCAAGTCCAATTGCTTCATATCCTGGACTTAATAAAAAAGTATCAACAAAACTTGAGCCTAACAAAGCCGCACCTGCAATCCAGGTGGCTAAAGCTGCCCATCTAAACCACAAAAGAGCAAGAGGAGCAACGTGCTTAGTTATTCCTGCGCCCGTTCCATCCGCCGCTGCATTTTTTAAAGCAGGGACTTGTACAAAATTAAAATAATATAAAAGCCCAATCCATGCTACACCGGCTATAACATGAAAGAATCTCATAAATCCATAGTAAACAGAACTAGCGTCCCCAAGTAATCCGGTAGAACTTAACTCACCCCAATCAAGATAAATGAGGGAGATTAAAATTAGTACTAAACCTGCGACGATTGTACCTTTGATTGACTCTAATGGATTTTTCATAAAGCTACACTCCTAATGTAAAATGTTGTATTCTATTTAGCGATATTTTACCTGAAATATTTGAAGTATTCATCTTAATTATTTTATTAACCTTCAAAAGTTAATCTGAGAATCTAATTTATGTTTTTAATGCACAAAGGTGTTATGTGGATGTTAATTGCAACTTTTTTCTTTGCATTAATGGGTACTTTTGTAAAATTAGGTGGTGAAAATTTTAATTCAACAGAATTAGTTTTTTATCGCTCTTTAATAAGTCTCGCAATTATAATAGGTATTATGGAGTTTACAAAAGTTAAATATTCTACGAGATATTTTAAACTCCATATGACCCGATCATCAATTGGTTTTATTTCATTACTATTATTTTTTTACGCAATCAATCATTTGCCCTTAAGTACAGCAATATCATTAAACTACACCTCGCCTCTTTTTTTAGGTCTATTGATGCCCATTATTTTGAGAAGAAAAATTAAAATAGGGTTATTTTTTGGAGTTTTAATTGGATTTATTGGGGTTTTCTTTATTCTAAAGCCTACATTTGACAATCAAAGTTATTTTGCAGGAGTAATGGGTCTTATTTCTGGTCTCGGGGCCGCAATGGCATATTTGTTTGTAACTCAACTTGGGCAACTCAAGGAGCCAAGTTTAAGAACTATATTTTACTTTACATTAGTCTCAACAATTTGTTCAGGGATAATAATGCTTTTTGGAGAAGTTAACAGTATTACATATAAAGCTATGTTTATCCTTTTTGGCCTTGGTGTAAGCGCAACTATTGCTCAAATTGCAATTACTAAAGCTTATCGAATTGGAAATACTCTTGGAAATGCAGGTTTGTCTTATCTAACAATAATATTTTCAACAATAATTGGTATAATTTTTCTTGATGAATTCATAGATTGGCAAACTAGCCTTGGAATATCACTAATTATAATTAGTGGGATTTGTGCTTCGAAAAAGTAAAAACTTTATTTTATGAATCATTCAAATAATAAACCTTAAAAAGATTAAGGCTCTAAAAGTCCAGATCTAATAGCAATTAATGCTATTTCTGCAGAATTATTTGCATTTAATTTTTGTTTAATATTGTAAAGATGTGTACCTACAGTTCTTGGACTTAAACACATTGTGTCTGCAATTTCATTGGTGCTTTTACCTTTAGCAAGATCCATGAATACCTCAAACTCTCTATCTGATAAAATTTCTACAGGATTATTTTCTCCAGATATTTGGGTAATTGCCATTTCTTGTGCAACCGTAGATTCAAGATATTTTGTTCCACTATTTACAGATCTAATAGCTTTTATTAATTCTTCTGCTGCACTTCTTTTTGTAAGATAGCCTAAAGCACCTGCACTTAATGAACGTTTAGGATGAACTGAATCTTCATGGGCTGATAAAACTAAAATTTTTGCTTTTTTATCAAATGCAATAATTCTTTCAATAGCATCAAGACCTCCTATACCTGGCATTGTTATGTCCATAATTACCACATTTGGTTTATTTTCTTTGTAAGCCGTAATTCCTAATTCACCAGATTCTGCCTCACATATAACTGCCATATCTGATTCATTTTCAATTAACATTTTAAAACCCATCCTGACGACCGAATGATCATCAACTAATAATATATTTATCTTACTCATAAGCTTTAATGCCCTCTTGGAATTAATATAATTAATTTAGTACCTTTTGATGGTCTCGTAATAATTTCAAAAGTTCCTTTTAGTGATTGAACTCTCTCTTTAATTCCTATTAAACCAAATTGCTTTGAATTTTTAAGAATTTTTTTATCGAAACCAACCCCATCATCAGAAAACTCCAACTTCAAAGCTTGCTTTAAAAGATACAAGTTAATTGAAATTTCTTTTGCTTTTGAATGCTTTATAGCATTATTCATTGATTCCTGAATAATTCTAAAGACATTGATATTAATTGCTTCACCTAAATCATTAATATCATCTTTAATTTCAAGTGAAAATTTTAGCTTGGTATATTGTTTTTGCCAACTAACAACTGCATCTTTGATAGTTTCACTTAATCCTAAATTATCTAATGCACCAGGTCTTAATTTTCTTATAATACTATGCATACCATCATATATCTGATTAGCTGCCGAAGTTACTGAAGAGGCACTTGTCTTAATATCTTTATTATCACTAGCTTTATTGCTAATATTTTGAGCAAAAATTTTAATAGCAGACACATACTGACCTAACTCATCATGTAATTCTCTTGCCAAACTTCTTCTTTCATCTTCTATATGACCTTGAATTATAGTTGTTAATTTTCTGTTTTGCTCTAATTCATCACGAGACTTTTTAACTAAGAGTCTTTCAGAAATATCTCTCATACTTACAATATCACCTATTAATTTTTTTGTTTTAGGATCAATTAAGGGAGAAGCTGATATTGATACATCAATTAATTTGCCATTTTTTGCTATTCTCTTTGTTGTAAAATCATGTATAAACTTATTTTTTTTCATTAAGGTAACATTTTTATCTAACTCTTTTTTTAGGCTATCAGGAATAATTAAACTCGCTGATTTCCCTAATACTTCCTTTTTTTTATAGCCAAATATTCTTTCTGCAGACCTATTCCAAAAAGAAATATTCATTCTTTCATCATGAATAATTACTGCATCTGCTGTTTGTTCTGCAATCAAGCCCAATCTCTTATTGTCAAACATTGTTTTTTGAAGTGAAGACCCCATTGCGTTAAAATTTAAAGCAATAGATCTAAATTCAGGAACATTAAAATGAGGTAGGCGAGCATCAAAACCACCTTTACCTATTTTTTCAATTGCATCAAGCATTTTATTTATTGGTCGTAGCCATTGACCAAGCAACCAATATACAAACAAATTAAACATTAAGAAAAAAATTAAAGTAGTTGAGAATAGTGTTCTCAAATCTACCCATGCACCTCGAATAGCTCCTGATGCATTTGATTGAACAACCAATCTTCCGGCATTAATTAAACGTGAATTGGATTCTTTTTTTGGACTTATAAAATTAATAAACCATTGAGGTGGTTGGACTTCTAATTTATATGAAGATGGTGGCGATCGGTAAGTTAATTCGCCTCGATAATTATAAAGAAATATATCATTACTTCGCACATATCCTAATTGCCTCAGAAATCTCCCTATAACATCATGTGTAGTTCCCCACTCTGGATTCTGAACTGATCTGACTATAATGGTCTCTAGATATTGAAGTGTAACTTTATTTGCTGACTCAACACCTTCTTGAATCGAGCGTTTAGACGAGCTCATTGACACCGCTACTAATGCTATTACTAAAAATAGCATGATGAATGTTATGAGTAAATTAAATCTTAATCTTAAGGTCATAAATTAAAATTATATACAAAGTTAAATGAAACGCTATTATCATATGTTAGTCGTAAAGAATACATTAATAATAATTAAAGAGTTGTAAAGTTTTTAAGGAGATAAGCTTCGATGTCAATAGAATCAATTAATAAAGAAAACCGCATCTTTAATCCCACTAATGAAATAGTAAAAAATGCAAATGTATCTGGTATGAAAAGTTACAACACTTTAATTAAAAAATTTCAAAATGACTACCAGGGTACATGGGCAGAACTAGCCAAGGAATTATTAATATGGGATAAACCATTTACAAAATTATTAAATGAAGAAAATCCACCGTTTTATAAATGGTTTGAAGATGGAAAAATAAATGCTTCCTATAATTGCCTTGATCGTCACTTAAAAAATCACCCCGATAAAACAGCTTTTATTTTTGAAGCTGATGATGGCAAAGTAACCTCAATATCATTTATAAACTTATATGAGAAAGTTTGTCAGTTTGCTAATGGATTAAAAAGTTTAAATTTAGATGTTGGTGACAGAGTAATTATATATCTTCCTATGAGTATCCATGCAATTGTTGCAATGCAAGCATGTACAAGAATTGGCCTTATACATTCAGTTATATTTGGAGGATTTTCTGCTAAAAGTATTCAAGAACGAATTGAAGATACAAAAGCAAAGTTAGTAATAACTGCAGATGGACAGTTCAGAGGAGGTAAATTAATTCCTCTTAAATCTGCTGTAGATGAAGCAATAAAAATGGGCAAATGTGAATCTGTAGAAAAAATAGTTATTTATAATCGTGCTAATACTAAATTAAATTTGAATGGAAATGATATTTTTTGGGAAGACCTTATAATAAATAAATCAAAAAAATGTGATCCTGTTTTTTTAGATGCAGAACATCCTTTATTTATTCTCTATACCTCTGGATCTACTGGAAAACCTAAAGGAGTTCAACATTCAACAGCTGGATATCTTCTGCATGCAATTAATACATGTCGATGGACTTTTGATATTCAGGAAACAGATATTTATTGGTGTACTGCTGATGTTGGATGGATCACTGGACATACCTATGTTGCTTATGGACCATTAGCTCTTGGTGTGACGCAGTTAATCTTTGAAGGAGTCCCAACTTATCCAGATGCAGGCCGATTTTGGCAACTCATTCAGAAACACAAGGTAAGTATCTTTTATACTGCTCCAACAGCCATTAGAGCTCTAATAAAAGCATCAGAAGTCAATGTAAACACTCACCCTAAAAATTATAATCTTAAAACTCTTAGAATTTTAGGTACCGTTGGAGAGCCAATTAATCCAGAAGCATGGATGTGGTATTACGAAAATATCGGCAATAATATTTGCTCAATAGTAGATACTTTCTGGCAAACAGAAACTGGTGGACATGTTATCACTCCATTGCCTGGAGCAACCCCAATGGTTCCAGGATCATGCACTTTGCCATTTCCTGGTATTGAAATTGATGTTGTTGATGAACAAGGTAAAAATCAAGAATGGGGTGATGGAGGTTTATTAGTGATAAAAAAACCCTGGCCCTCAATGATTAGAACAATATGGGGCGATCCTGAACGATTTAAGAATAACTATTTTCCTAAAGAACTAGGAGGGGAAATTTATTTAGCTGGTGATGGAGCGATTCGTGATAAAGAAACAGGGTATTTTACTATTATGGGTAGAATAGACGATGTTCTTAACGTGTCAGGGCATAGGTTAGGAACAATGGAAATAGAATCAGCTTTAGTTGCAAATCAAATTGTTGCGGAAGCTGCTGTTGTTGGAAAGCCTCATGATATTAAAGGAGAGTCAGTTGTTGCATTTATTGTACTTAAGGGACAGAGACCTTCAAAAGAAAAAGCTGAAAGTATAATTAATGATCTCAAAGAATGGGTCTCAAATGAAATTGGACCAATAGCAAAACCTGATGAAATTAGATTTGGTGAAAATTTGCCTAAAACTCGGTCCGGGAAAATTATGCGTCGATTACTAAGATCTTTAGCTAAGGGAGAAAAAATAACCACTGATATTTCTACACTTGAAAATCCAGCAATATTAGACCAACTTGGTGAAATTCTATAGAATGATAAATAAACATTTTTACGGCTTTAATGAATCATAAAATTCAATTTTATCTTAAAAAAACCCTAAAATTTATAGGTATTACTGCACTATCACTCTTAACAGTAGGATTTTTAACTTTTTACTACTTTATTCAATCTAACCTTGATGGCTTCAAAGAAAAATTAACGGAAGAAATTAGTCAAAAATTTGAAAAACAGGTAGAAATTGAAAGTATTAAAGCTCAATGGAGGATTACAAATCCAAGCCTCACTCTTTACAATCTTAGTATTTTTAATAACAGCTTAGAAAAATCTTTCAAGCTTAAAGAAATACGTATTGATATTTCATGGCTTTCTCTTTTAAAATTTGAACCGATTCTTGATGAAATTGTTTTGTATGAACCAAATTTAGACATTGAAAGACTTAAAAATAATAAATTTATTGTTGGGGGAATTTCAATAGAAACTAGTAAAAATTCTTCTGCGTCTAATTGGATTTTAAATCAAGATGAAATTATTATAGTAAATGGAAAAATAAAATGGCGAGATTATACAAGGGATGGACAAACCTTATTGATTGATAATATATCTGGAAGATATGAATCAGCAGCTAATCTTTCTAATCTCAATCGTAATAACTTTAATTTAGCTGGGCAACTAGTAAACTTAAATAATCAATCGATCAGTATATATGGGTATTTTGATAACTTATCAGCGGAAACAATAAAAAATAGCAACGGTCAATTAAGCTTGTCCGTCAAAGAATTTGATATAAATACATTTAGGCCTTGGTTAGATTACCCAAAAGAAATTATCTCAGCGAATGGTGATATTGATATTACAGGCAATTTTAATGATGGGAAAATTAATCAAATTAACACTCAACTAGATGTTAAGAATTTTATTACTGAAATTAACCAATCGTATGGAAAGTCATTAACTCTTAAAAAATTTAAAGGTCAAATATCATATGAATTAGACAAAGATATTGCCACAATAAATATTTCAAAAATGAATGTAGTTACAGATAATGGAATTAATATCGATAAGGGTGAATTCTTAATATTAATTGATACTTTTCAAAAGAAAGTTGACCGTATTAAAATTAAATTAAACCGAATTAATCTTCAATCAGCCCATGAAATAATAAAACATATACCTTATTCAAAATCTTTTCAATCAATAATCCAAGAAGTATCCCCTACAGGTCAATTTAAAGACCTAGATTTTAATTGGCAAAATTCTAATCAAAAATTTCCAGACCTATTAAAAGGGCAGCTTTTAAACGTAAGCATTAATCCTTACAAAAATTTTCCAGGTGTTAAAAATTTAACTGGAATTGTAAATATAAAAAAAAGAGCGGGAACAATTAAATCAGTTTCTAAAGATTTAACAATTATAAAAAAAGATACTTTTAGGCAGCCGATAACCTTTTCTCAATTTTCTGGGCTAATTGAGTGGAAAAATAATTTATTTAACTTTAAAAATATAGTAATTGAAAATGATGATATTAATACAATTGTAAATGGCAATTATAAATACATAAATTTTCAAAATAGTATTGTTGATCTAGAAATAAAAATACCTTTAGCAGAGCTACCTAACTTAAAAAAATATTACCCTCTCCAACTAGGCAGTAAAACTTTAAACTGGTTAGATACTTCTCTTTTGAAAGGTCAGGCAAAAAATACAGTCATAAAATTAGAAGGTAAAATTCAAGATTTTCCTTTTGAAAATATAAATAATGAGCCAAACTCGACAAAAGGTATTTTTATAGTTGATTCAATAATTAGTAATAGTTTTATTGAATATGGTAAAGGCTGGCCTGAGCTAAATAATTTTGATTTTAGAATTAAGGTAGAAAATAATAATATTGTTTTTGAAAGTATTAAAGGCGATCTTTTGAACAACAATATAAAAAAAATGATTGCTCAAATATCGCCATCAAATATTAAAGATCCCATTATGGACATTAAATTAATTTTAGAAAGTCCTATACCTAAAATTATTAATGCAATAAATAAAAGTCCAATTAAGCAAGTCATGAAGGGTATTTTTGATGACTTAAATGGTGAAGGAAATGGTGAACTTTCTGTCAATCTTCAAATACCACTCAAAGATGAAAATAACATTACATTTAATGGGGTATATGAATTTCAAAATAGCTCTTTAATTAATGATAGCTTGGGAATGCCAGAAATTAGAAATATTATAGGAAAAGTTGAGTTTAATCAGGATGATATAAAAATAAAAAAAGCGGAAGCAAAATTATTTGGAAGTCCAATATTAATTGAATTAAGTAATATAAGAAATACAACACAAATTGGTATTACAGGAATTATTAACCCAGGATTTCTTCGCACAGGCTTAGGTGAAAATTGGGAAAAAAATATTACTGGCGAAGCGCCTTGGAGTGGAGTAATAAAAATAACTGATAAAACAACTAATATTGAAGTTAAAAGTGATCTAAAAGGACTGAGTTTAAATTTACCCTATCCTTTTGGTAAAAAAGAGGATGAAATAAAAACTGTTCTGTTCAAAACTAAATCTATTAATGAAAATAAACAATTAATTGAGGGTGAAATCAGTACATATGGATTTTTAAACCTAATTAAAGAAAGGAATGATAATGGCATAATGGAAATTAAGAATGGCCTAATAAACATAAACTCCTTACAAAAAGAAATGCCTAAAGAAGGAGTCATGCTATCTGCAGAATTATCAGAAGTTAATTTAGAGAGTATTAATTCTCTATTCAAAGGTTTTGATTCGAAACCTATTATTACAAATGCAGATATTAATATTCAGGAATTTAATGTTTATGGTTACAAACTTTCAAACGCAAAAATAAAATACTTACCAACCAATGGAAATGTAAGTATTCAAATCTTATCTAATGATGTTACAGGAAATATTTTATGGGATAAAGAAGAGAATTTATTAAAAGCTGGCTTTGAAAAATTAAATCTTAAGAGGATTAATAGTTTAGTTGAAGATGAAAATAAATTTATCTTTTCCAACCCACCTAAGATAAATATCAAAGCAAATTCTTTATCACTCGATGATGAAAACTATGGCGACTTAAGTTTGGTTGCATATAAAGAAAATAAAGTATGGAATATTGAAAACTTTAAAATAAGTAATCCCGAACATACAATTAATGGCTCAGGTCTTTGGGATGACGAAGGTTTGATACCAAATACATCCATTAATTTTAGTTGGAATATTAACAATATCGAAAAAACATTTGAACAACTTTCCTACCCTGAACTAATTAAGGGTGGTAAGGCAAGTGTAATTGGTATGCTGGGTTGGCCGAAAAGTCCTTTTGATTTTGATAAGTCAGCTTTAAAAGGTAACTTTTCTCTAACAGCAACAGATGGTGTAGTTCAAGAAGCCAAACCAGGAGTTGCTCGACTTTTTGGGCTCTTAACTCTTCAAAACTTACCAAGGCGTTTATCATTAGACTTTAGTGATATTTTTAGTAAAGGTTTTATTTTTGATAGAATAAATGCAGGAGTTATAGTAAATGATGGAATCTTAAAATCAAACAGATTTTCAATGGAAGGTCCTGCCGCTGAAGTATCAATAAAAGGTGAAACAAATATTATAGAAGAAACTCAAAATATCCATGTTGTCGTAAATCCAAGAATTAGTGATAGCCTGTCATTATTATCATTAGCTGGTGGTCCACTAGCGGGTGCAGCAGCATTTATAGCTCAAAAAATTCTTAAGGATCCTCTAAACAAAATTTTATCTGATGAATATCAAATTATTGGGACTTGGGATGACCCAGAAGAAATTAATACTCCTGCTGCAGAAAGATTTGGCAAAATGATTGACAAAGAAATTTTAACTCCATCTTCAGAGTTTTTAAACATAAAATAAATGTCTGATTTTAAATTATCAAATAAATTTATTCTTGATCCAGCTGGCATAAGCCATGATAACTTGTCATCAATAATGGATAAAATTACAAATAAGAATATTGATTATGCAGACCTGTACTTTCAATACTCTAAGAATGAGTTTTGGTCTTTAGAGGATGGTCAAGTTAAAAATGGAAGTTACTCAATAGATCAGGGAGTTGGAATTAGAAGTGTTAGTGATGAGAAAACAGCGTTCACTTATTCTGATGAAATCTCACTAAATATATTAAATGACTCACTAAAGATTATAAATTCTATCGAAAAGCAAGGGCAGTCTATATCAGTGCCCGCTCCAAAAAAAATCTCAAAAAAATCAATTTATATAAATAATGATCCCATAGCTGAACTCGACAGCCAAAAAAAAATTAATTTACTTGAAAAAATTGAATCTATCTCAAAATCAATGGACGAGCGAGTCATAAAGGTTTCCGCTTCACTTGCTGCACAATACGAAGTAATTTTAATTAAAAATCATTATGGGCAATTAATTGAAGATGTAAGACCTTTAATAAGGCTTTCAGTGAGTGTTATATCTGAACAGAATGGAAAAAGAGAGCAAGGATCTTCAGGGGGGGGAGGTCGATATCTTCTCAATTATTTTACAGATGAAATACTTGAAGAGTATGCAAAAAAAGCAGTTAGTCAATCCTTGGTTAATTTAGATGCTCGTCCAGCTCCTGCCGGTTCAATGACTGTTGTTCTTGGTTCAGGCTGGCCTGGGATTCTCCTTCATGAAGCTATTGGTCATGGATTGGAGGGTGATTTTAATAGAAAAGGTACATCTGCTTTTAGTAATATGATGGGCAAACAAGTCGCTAAGAAGGGTATAACAGTTGTTGACGATGGAACAATTAAGAATAGACGTGGGTCCCTAAATATAGATGATGAGGGTAATCCAACGCAAAAAACTGTTTTAATTGAAGATGGGATTTTAGTCGGTTACTTACAAGATACACTTAATGCTAGATTGATGAATATGTCTGTTACTGGTAATGGCCGTAGAGAATCTTATGCACATTCACCAATGCCAAGAATGACTAATACATACATGCCAAACGGAAAATATAATCCTAAAGAAATTATAAACTCAGTTGATAATGGTCTTTATGCGGAAAACTTTGGTGGCGGGCAAGTTGATATAACAAGTGGTAAATTTGTCTTTTCTGCATCTGAAGCTTGGATGATAAAAGATGGAAAATTAGATTACCCAGTTAAAGGTGCAACTATTATTGGTAATGGGCCAGATATTTTAAAAGAAGTTAGTATGGTAGGCAATGATATGAATTTAGATTCTGGTGTTGGTACTTGTGGCAAAGACGGCCAAAGTGTTCCTGTGGGTGTAGGCCAACCAACATTAAAAATTGACAACATAATTGTTGGCGGAACTGGGTAAAAAATTAATTAAATAGTAACAACTTTATTTAATTCTATTTCTATACTCTAAAGTTCTAGTATCAATTTCAATTTTGTCCCCATTTTCACAAAACAATGGGACCATTAATTCAAAATCTGTACTTATTTTTGCTGGTTTCATTACTTTTCCAGAAGTAGTATCCCCTTTCACAGCAGGCTCAGTATATGTGATCTCTCTAACCACAGAATTAGGTAACTCAACTGAAATTGCCTTCTCATCATAAAAAACTACTTCACAAATCATTTCATCTTCGAGAAACTTTAGCGTCTCTTCCATGCTTTCTTTAGCTACTTCATACTGATTAAATTCAGAATCCATAAAAATATAATTTGGATCTGAAAAATAAGAATAAGAAACTTCTTTTTTATCTAAAATTACAACGTCAAATTTATCAGTTGCTTGAAAAATTGATTCTGTTGAATTATTTGTCAGCAAATCCTTCATTTTCATTTTGACTATTGCGGCATTCTGCCTTCTACCTGATTTGGATACATTATATTCTGCCTTGTGAACTACCATTGGTGAGCCATCAACCATTATC
>JAOHSH010000017.1 GCA_028122555.1 Methylophilaceae bacterium | reverse complement strand
CCTCATCAAATAATGATGAGGGTTTTTTATTTGAGTACGTAGCCATAAAGCTAAGTAAGCAATTTATAACTACTGAGCTGAAACTTTAAAAATTTCACCTTCATCAGTAGTAGCATATAAAGCACTGTCCGGTCCCATTTCTAGGCCACGGAATCTCTTAGATACGCCAACAGGCATGTGGATCACGCTTTTAACTGATTTTCCGTCTTTAGCAAGATCAACGATATCAATACGCATACCGCCTGGTGTTCCACCAAAACCAATACCCATGATTCCAGTAGCTAAACGTCCTTCATAAATACCCCAGTTTTTACCTTTCAAGAAAGCAGCAGAACCAGTTCCTTGAGAGTAGCCATTGTTATTCCAAGCAGGAGGCATTAGATCTTTAAAACGAGTATCACTCATTGGAGTATATGCAGCACGAACAGCAGGAGTCATACCTTCCATTTGATTCGGCTCATAACCACAATATTGATCTGGACAAGCACCACGACCAGCAGTTTTTTCCTTAGGATCCCAACCACCATTACCGCCGTTTACTAATGCAGTAATTTCGTCGTTGTGCCAAGGTCCATGCTCAGCAGTAAATAGTTGACCATCGCTTGGACGGAAATCTAAACCTTGAACATTTCGGTGACCGTATGTGTAAATACGTTTGTCGCCTTTAACCTTGTTTTTTGGATGACCTTTACCATTACCATCAATTCTTAATACTACACTGCATAGTAATGTATTGTCTTGACCACATATACCTCTATGACGGTCTCCTGTACCAACATATAAATAGCCATCAGGACCGAAGGCCATTCTTCCACCGTTGTGAGCACCTGGTCCACCAAATGGTTGATTTGACTCAAATGGTTTGTACTGAATATCTTTAACAATATCGGTACGTCCAGAAACACTTGCCAAATCTTTACTTACTTTGAATTTCATAACGATATTACCGTCACATTTTTCAAAATTAGTTTTACAACCAGAACCATGATATTTGTTTGAGGTAGAATAAAGATAAAGTACACGGTTCTTCTTAAAGTTAGGATCTAATTCGACACCTAACATACCAGCTTGACCAGAACAAAAAAGATCGTTACCAGAATTTTTATATCCTTTAGAATCTTTCATACCGTAAAGCTTATTAACTTTTCCAGATGATGTTTTAACTGAAAGACCATTACATTTTTCAGTATAAAACATAGAACCATCTGCAGTAAAAGTCATATCCCATGGGTTTTCTAAACCAGACATAACCACCATAGACCCAATCTTAGGAACATTCATTCCTTTAGATCCGTGATCCGCAGCATAGACTGAAGTTGCAGTAAGCAACATAGCAGAAACTATGACTGTAAATACCTTACTTAATACTTTCATAAGAACTTCTCCTAGTTATTAACATCATATTTCGCATCTTTAAGATACGCTGACACGTTTGCAATTTCTTCATCAGTTAAAGGCTTTGCCATCATAATCATTAAACCTGAATTAGGTCCAATTTTAGTTCCCGATCTGTAAGTTTTTAGCTTATCAGTTATATATGAAACTTCTTTTCCGGATATTTTCGGATAGCTAGCAGCACCCTTACCTGCTGGACCATGACAATTAATGCATGTTTTGTTATATCTCACTTTTCCAGCTTCTGCGTTACCAGCTAATGCCTGCAAAGATGAAAGAAAACAAATGATGCCAATAAAGCTTAATAGAATTTTAATTGTAGTGCACCTAACAAGTTTGAAAAAAAATACAAATTAAGTATAACCCTAAAAGTAAATAATAATCAACATTATTGTTACAATTAAGTAACATTTATTAATTTGGGAAAAATTCCCTTTAATACATTCATAAAGCATGATGATTTTCTCAGTTATAGAATAAAGTAATTTAAAACAAAATATTTAAAAAAAAATGATTACATTAAAAGATAAAAAGAACCCAAATAGTTTAACTACATTATTTTTTACAGAAATGTGGGAGCGATTTAGCTACTATGGGATGCGAGCCTTACTTGTTCTATATCTAGTAAACTCGCTTAATTATTCTGATACTGATGCGCTCCATATTTATGCAATTTATACGGGATTAGTATATTTAACACCAATAATTGGGGGTTATCTAGCTGATAGGTATTTAGGAACTCAAAAAGCAATCTTTATTGGTGGTATCACGATGATGCTTGGGCATTTCTTAATGGCATTTCCAAATCTTTTATATTTAGCTATGGGTTTATTAATAATAGGTAATGGCTACTTTAAACCCAATATAAGTACTTTATTAGGTCGACTTTATAAACCTAATGATTTAAGGCGTGATAGTGGATTTAGTTTTTTTTATGTAGGAATAAATCTTGGTGCTTTTTTAGCTCCATTAATAGTTGGATATATTGGTGAAACTATCAATTGGCATTACGGATTTGCAATTGCAGGAATTGGAATGTTTGCAGGGCTTATACAATTTTATATTGGTCAAAACAAACTTATTGAAGAAGACACTTCTAAGCAAACAAAAAAATTAAACTTTAGTGATTGGCGATCAATATTATTTTTTTCTTTTATTAATATTCCATTTATTCTATTAATTTTTGAATTAAATAATTTTATCAATTTATATATTTATGAAATTTTAATTTTATCCTTTGCATATATCATAATTTTATTTCGAAATAAAAAAAGCAAAATGAACCTTATTAGTAATGATATAAAAAAAATATTATATATTGGTATTCTTTCCTTATTTGTTATCTTTTTTTGGATTGGCTTTGAACAGGCTGGTGGGTCGTTAACACTTTATGCAAATAATTCTGTAGATAGAAATTTATTTGGCTTTATTATTCCTGCATCCTTTTTTCAATCAATAAATCCATTAATTATAATTTTACTAGGACCTCTAATTGCAAATTTCTGGCTAAGAATAGATAACAGTAAATACAAGATTAATACTTCTCAAAAAATGGGCCTAGGCCTAATTCTTCTTTCTTGTGGCTTTTTCCTCATCATGAACGTCAATAATACAAGTACATCTTCAATCAGCCTATGGTGGCTTGTAGGAGTATACTTTTTACATACACTTGGAGAGCTTTGCCTATCCCCTATTGGTTTATCTATGGTTACTAAGGTTTCACCAAAAAAAATTGCTTCGTTAATGATGGGTTTTTGGTTTTTATCCTCAGCTATTGCAAACTATTCCGCTGGAAAATTACCAATAATCTTACAATCAAATAATATGGATTTATTTACATTCTTAACTGTTATATCATTTATAGCAGGAATTTTATTGATTATAATTGCACCATTTATGGAAAAATTAATCAAAAATTAAGTAATGAGTAAATATAATTTCGATAAAATAATTGATCGACAAAAAACAAATTCAATGAAATGGGATCGTTATGCTCCGTCTGTAATTCCATTATGGGTTGCGGATATGGATTTTGAATCCCCTCCCTGTGTTATTGAAGCTATGAATAATCGAGTGAATCATGGAATTTATGGCTATCCATCAGAACCAAAAGATTTTAAAACAAACATAGTTAATTATGTTAAAAAACATTACGATTGGGAAATTGAAGAGAATTGGATTGTTATTATTCCAAGTGTGGTATCTGCTTTATATTCAATTGCAATCAATTGTACTAAAAATTCTTCACACATTATTACTCCAAAACCGGTTTATCATCACCTCAGATTGGCGGCAGAGCAGTCTAAGAGAAATTTTGATGAAGCTGAGCTTGAAACTTTAGAAAATCGTCAATTTTTATCTCTCAAAAACTTAAATAAAGTAGTAAATAAAAAGTCTGAGCTTTTGTATTTCTGTAATCCACATAATCCGGGAGGTACTGTCTACAGAAAAAATGAATTAGCTAATATTATTGATTTCTGTGATGAGCACGAGCTCTTTATTTGCTCAGATGAAATTCATGCCGGAATGGTTTTAGATAATAAAAAACATATACCCATTGCGAGCATCTCAGAGGTAGCTGCAAATCGAACAATTACCTTAATGTCTCTTAATAAAACATTCAATTTTCCTGGAGTTGGACTCGGATGGATGATCTGCAAAAATGAAGAACTAAGAAAAAGAGCTTCTCATGGGCTTGGTTCAATTATCCCAAATGCTGAAATTTTTGGTTATATAGCAACCGCTGCAGCTATTCAAAATGGTAATGAATGGAGATTAGCTTTACTGGAGTATCTTTCAAAAAATAGACAATTATTAATCGAAAATATTAACCAAATTCCTGGCTTAAGCCTTTATAATATGGAAGCTAGTTACCTTGGCTGGATTTCATGTGAAAAATTATCATTAAAAGATCCATTCAAACTTTTTTTAGATAATGGGGTTGCTTTTCAACCAGGCTATATGTTCAATCAGCCAAATCATCTACGAATAAATATAGCAACACCTCAGTCTCAACTCCAAGAGGCACTTAGCCGAATAAAAATGGCAATAAAATAAATGACAAATAATATGTTGAGATTAAGGTACAAAGTAAAAACTTTTTTTAGCTATTTATCACCTATGAATCCGCCGCTTTGATGTTGCCATAACTGATAGTACAAACCTTTTTTCTTAATAAGTGACTTATGATTGCCTTCTTCAATAATTTTTCCATTATCCATTACAATTAATCTATCCATTGCAGCAATAGTCGATAGCCTATGTGCAATCGCAATAACAGTCTTACCCTTCATAAGGATATCTAAACTTTCTTGAATAATAATTTCCACTTCTGAATCTAGTGAGCTTGTAGCCTCATCTAAAAGTAAAATAGGTGCATTTTTAAGAATTACACGAGCAATAGCTATTCTTTGTTTTTGGCCTCCCGAGAGCTTAACTCCCCTCTCACCAACTAAAGATTTATAGCCAACATTGCCGTATTGATCTTTTAGGCCCAATATAAAATTATGCGCTTCTGCTCTTTTGGCAGCTGTAATGATTTCTTTAAGTAAAGACTTAGGCTTGCCATAGGCAATATTATCTTCAACAGATCTATGAAGAAGTGATGTATCTTGAGTTACCATTGCTATGTTTGATCTTAAGCTGTCTTGAGTAATTGATTTAATATTTTTTTTATCAATTAAAATTTCACCCTTATCTAAATCATAAAACCTAAGTAAAAGATTAATTAATGATGATTTACCAGCTCCAGATCTACCTACTATTCCAACCTTTTCTCCGTGTTTAATTTTTAAATTAAAATTAGAAAAAAAACTAGTGTTATTTTGATATGAAAAATAAATATTTTTAAAAGTAATCTGGGCATTTTTAATATTCAAAATTAAGGCATTTTCCTTATCGTTTACAACCTGCCTTTTGGAAAGCATATTAAGTCCATCTTGAGCGATACCAATTTGTTCATACAAAGAAGTCATCTCCCACATTACCCAATGTGATATACCGTTTAATCTTAATGACATTGCTGATGCAGCTGCTACAACTCCAATAGCAATTTCATTATTTGACCATAAAAAAAGTGCTGTTCCAGCTGTTGATAGAATTAAAAACATACTTAGGAAGTGATTAATAATTTGAATTATTGAGACCTTACGCATCTGGAGTTTGACAGTATGTAAGAATTCTTCCATTGCATTTTTAGCATATTTGGATTCTCTTCCAGCATGAGAAAAAAGTTTGACAGTATTTATATTGGTATAAGCATCAGTTATTCTTCCGGTCATAAGAGATCGAGCATCAGCTTGATTTTTTGAAAGTTTTGCAAGTTTAGGAATAAAATAAAATAATGTTGCAATATATATAGATAGCCATATAAGAAATGGAAAATACAACAAGGTATTTAAGTTTCCAACCAAAAGAATCATTGTGGTTATATAAACAACTACATAAACCAAAATATCAGACAATATGAACCACATATCTCTCAAAGCAACTGCGGTCTGCATTACTTTCGCAGCAATTCGTCCAGAAAATTCATTATTGTAAAAATTAATACTTTGATTCAATAATAGCCTATGAAAATTCCACCTCATTCTCATTGGGAAAGAGCCAGCAAGCGACTGATGTTTTATCATAGTTTGAATAGCAACAAAAATAGTACTACAAATTAATATACCTGCTATTACAAATAAAAAATTCATATGAGTATTAAAGAATTGACTAGGTCCGCTATCTACCATTAAATCAATTAACTTACCCAAAACAGCATAAAGAATAGCTTCAAAGCTAGCTATACAAGCAGTTAATACTGACATTAAAGCAATGTATGGTTTTATATCTTTAATGCATAACCATGCGAATTTAAATAAAGATTTGGGGGGTGTTTCTATAAGACTCTTTGGAAAGGGACTAATTAAATTTTCAAACCACTGCAACATTAAAGTCTAGTACTCCAAGAAAAATGAAAGAAAAAATAAAAGATAATTTAATTAAAAATTATAGCTAAAGATAATAATAATTGAAAAACAAAAATACAAACAGAAAGGAAATGGAGAATAGTGAAGATTTTTTTTGCCCCTTTGATATTATTTATTTCTAAATCCCTATATTTATTTATTTTTGGTGTAATGATGAATTGATTTATAAGAAATCCAAAAAAAATAATTACTGATAAAATTTGAGCAAATGTATTTTCCTCTCTTAAGCAAAAAAATATCAATAAACCGGAAAGTATAAGACCAAAATTAAATAATCTTGGAAAAAACATCCTTAAGAAATTTTTAGTATCTTCAGTTGATAAAACCTTGAAAACTACAGGTGAAACAAGAACCATGAATGAGATCATAGTACCAAATAAGGTTGCTGCAAGAAAATTAATCATTATGTTATTTAATCCGCTATAAATTTTAATACAGCGCTATTAATACAATAACGTTTTCCACTAGGTGGTGGACCATCATTAAATACATGCCCTAAATGAATTCCAGAACTAGCACTTAAGACCTCTACCCTATTTCCATCTTCTTTATAGACTAAAGATCCTGGTATAGGGTCAAAAAAACTTGGCCAGCCAGTCCCACTTTTAAATTTTGTATCACTTCGAAATAGGCGCTCGCCCGTGATTGGGTCTACATAGTATCCCGGATCTTTATTATCCAATAAGGATCCACTAAATGGTAATTCCGTTCCACTTTCAAAAGCAATTTTCTTTTGCTCAGGGCTTAATGTTTGCATACCAAACCAACGCCAAAATGCTTGTTTATCTCCATCATAACCTGTATATCTAGAAGTCTCTTTACCATCTGAAAATACAACAATCGTTGGTGTAGCCCATACAGACTCTTTTAGGTCTAATCCAAGTGGTGCTTGCAAACTGTAAGTTTTTTTAATTGAGAATGATGATTTCCAACCAACCAACACATCCTTATTAAATGCTTTACATGATCCACAAGTCTCAGACTCAAATGCTACAAGTTGCATTTTAGCCATCTTTTTCTCATCTAGGTCTTTGTTAGTGTTGCTCAAATTTTGTTCTCCAGAATGCGTGTTTAATGTAAAAAATAATAAAGTCAAAATAGATATCAGTTTTTTAAACTTAAACATCGAAAATAAAATATTCACAGGCTTCCTTAATTTAGTTATGCAATCATACTTATTAAGAGGTTAATCATCAAACAAAGTTCTAAAAATTTATAGTTATTTATCATAATATTTATAATTTTGGTGTAATATACCCTATAGGGGTATATAGTATTTATTTACTAACTTTTAAGGAAGTATCATGAAAAACACTTGTGAATCAAAACACCCGAATTATGAAAAGCATTTACCAAGAATAAATAAAGTCGTAGGACAATTAAATGGAATAAAAAAAATGATTGAGGACAAAAGGTATTGCCCTGAGATCATTACTCAATTAAAAGCCGTGAGCTCAGCATGTCAGTCTCTAGAAATAATAATGCTTCAAAAACACCTTGAAACATGTGTGATGGAGGCATTTCATTCAACAGATAAGATTATAAAAAATAAAAAAATTCAAGAACTTACTAACTTATATAAACGATGATAAAAATGTTAAAAATTTATTTATCACTTATTTTATTATTAGCCTGTTACCAATCAGCCCTTCATGCAGCACCGATGAGCTTTAAGGGCTCAATCACTAGCATGACTACTATTGGTAAAGACTATCTAGATGTTGAATCAGGTTATGTAATTACCTCAAAAGACTCATTAGGGATAAGGGCTTACAAAGCTAAGGGAAGTGGCTATAAAATAAAATCGGGTGGGGGTTTTCATTTGAGAAAGTTACTAAGAATCAATTCAATTAACTCACAGACTAATCTATGGCTCTTCACTGAAGTTGGAACAATGAATATTAAAAAAAACTCAAAGGAGAAAAACCATTCTTATTTAAGTCCTAAATTCCAATTTGATTATGAAACAAAGAGAGTCTATGGATTAATATCACATAAATTTTTAAGGGTTGGACACGAGAATTTTGATACTAGTAAAATGGAAGCTGGTTTTTCTTTCTATGAAACAGGCTATACAGAAACTCAACCATGGCTTATTCTAAAAGCTGAAAACACTAATAGCCTGTTTAGTAAAATTGAATATACTCCTACTCTAAGGTTTATTAATAAAGCTATATTTATAGATGCAGGTATAACAACAGACGGTGATCCACAAATCCATTTGATGCATACATTTTAGGAGGCTAAACATATGAAAAAGTTAATATTTATAATGCTATTGGTTAGTTTAAATAGCTATGCAGTGACACAAAAAATTGTAGTTCTTGGGATGGTTTGTGCTTTTTGTGCGCAAGGTTTAGATAAAAGCTTTAAAGCACAAAAAAATGTAAAAGATGTTTTTGTTAATCTTGAAAATAACTTTGTCGCAATAGAATCAAAAGATGAAAATGGTATTGACGATAAGTTGATTAAAACCATTATTATAGATTCAGGGTATGACATCCAAAAGATTGAAGTTATTTCTGACTCTGTTAGCAAATTAAGGCGTAAGTATGAACTTAAGTAAAGATACTTATATAATTAAGTCAAATAAACTAGCAAATTATTTAACTTTATTTATCAGCACCGGAACTATTTTTTGTTGCGCACTACCTGCCCTATTGGTTTCGCTTGGTGCAGGAGCAGCCCTAAGTTCATTAATTTCAATATTCCCACAATTAGTAATGCTTTCTACATATAAAATTCCAATATTTATTGGTGCCTTTATAATGCTTATTGTTTCTGGAATAATGCAGTACTTCACAAGACTTATGCCATGCCCTTCAAACAAAAGCCAAGCAGCTGCATGCACACAGGCACGAAAAGTATCTATATTTATATACTTTTTATCAGTAGGAATATTTTTAGTTGGACTACTTTTTGCTTTAATTATTCCATTTTTTATGAAAGTCTAGGTATATAAAATTTTACCGCGTGAATAATTATAAATCGTCATTAATAAATTCATCATTTAAATACTTATCAAGCCCTCCAAACTCATGCCCACATGATTTACATTTATTTTCAGGAGTATCTGGCTGAGAAATAAAATCATAAGTTACATCTATAATCATATTGGATTTACATTTTGGGCAAGTTTTCATAAAATTTAATTATTTTTTAGTCTTTTCATTAATAAAATTATTGGCTTTGTTAAAGATAAGTTCTTTTCTTTCAGGATTCATTCTGCTAAGTGAATTACTTATAATTGATAGTCTTGAATTTTTTTTAAAAAATGATTCATTATCAGATATAAAACTCCAATACAAACCGTCCAGTGTTTCGCACCATTCACCCTTTTTATAATTACTCATTTTTAAAATATAATTTGAACCACATGAATATGGTTTGGTAGCAAATAATCCACCATCAGCAAACGTTCCCATTCCATAAACATTAGGCGTCATAACCCAATCTGCAGAATCTACAAACATTTCCATAAACCATTTATAAATATCACTTGGATGGATTCTAGATAAATTCATTATATTTGCAATAATCATTAGCCTTGGAATATGATGCGTATATCCATAGTTAACACAATCCTTAATGGCATCATCTAGAGGAATAATGCCTGTTGTTCCCTCATACCAATCATTTGTTAAATATCTATCATGGTTCCAGAAATTACCATTAGCTTCATCTTGTCCTTTTAAATGGTATACCCCTCTTATGAACTCCCTCCATCCAATAATTTGCCTAATAAAACCTTCAAGAGAGTTTAAAGGAAAAGGTTTTTTAGTATGAAGAACGAGAACTTTTTCTATAACTTCCTTTGGTGTAATTAATCCAATATTTAAAAGTGGGCTCAATGCACTATGAAATAGAAAATTATTATTTAGGTCTATAGCATCTTCATACTGACCAAAATTTTCAAGTTTATTTTCTATAAAATCATCAATTACTTGTATTGCTTGCTCTCTGTTAAAGGGTACCCAATGATTTTTGGTATTGCCTGGGTGATCATTAAATTTTAAATCAATTATTTTTTTTAAGTCTTCTAAATAAATCGAATGTTTATTTTTTGGTTTTTCTGGAAGTTCTATATTTTTAGGTAGCTTCTTTCGATTATCAGAATCAAATGACCACTTACCTCCAATTGGTTTATCTTTTTCGTCTAATAATATTTTTAAATCTTTTCTCATCATTTGATAAAAGCTAGCCATTCTGAGATTTTTATTAACATTAGAAAAATCTATAAATTTATTTCTTGAACATAAAAACATTGGTGAAGGGATGATTGAGATCTTTATAGAATTTTTATTTAAAAAATCTATGATTTTTTTTTCAAATGAATAGTCTTCTATTTCATAAAAAGAAACCTCATCAATCTTTTTTTTCTTTAATAATTTCAATAGTTTTAATTCATAAGGTATGACAAAATCTTTCTCATCAATTGAAGAATAAAAAACATCAAACCCTTCATTTATTAATTGATCTCTGTACTCCCTCATTGAAACTAAAAAATTTAATATTTTGAGTTTATGATTTTTGTGTTCAGAACATAAATCATAATCCTCTGCCATAAATATCAATGAAAAATCTAATTTATTAATTTCAGTAATTGGAAAAAGTTGATTACCTAATATGACATGAAGTTTTTTCATAATTAATTCCACATTTTTTGGTAAATAAAATTTGGGTCGTAAGTCTTTTGTTGTTTTTCAATATTAAAGATTCGTCCTCCACGAGGATCAGATCCAGATCCTGAAATATATGACCAATTTCCATAATTACTATTTACATCATAATCAATAAGTTGTGATTCAAACCATGCAGCACCAGCTCTCCAATCACAACTTAATTCATTTATAAGATAGCTTGCAACAATTTGCCTCATTCTGTTTGATATAAACCCTGTTTGTTTTAACTCTTTCATACCAGCATTAATAAATTTATTATCAGTTTTTCCTTCTATCCATAGCTTAAATTTATCATCATTATGGTTTATGCTTTTATTTGATGAATTAATCTCAGTTTTATTAATGTTTTTATTCTCGTATTTAAGCATAATAAATCTAAAATAATCACGCCAAAGTAATTCAAAGAAAATCCAATACGTACTTTCATTCTTTGTTATATTCTTTTCATATTCTTCTAAATAAAGAAATATTTGTCTTGCTGATATAAAACCCATTGAAAGCCATGGTGAAAACTTCGTAGAAAAATTTTTACCTATTAATTCATTTCTTGTAACCTTATATGATGACGGCTTATTACTTTGAAAATAGTCTTTCAAATATATAAAACCTGATTTTTCTCCTCCCATAAAATTTTCATCAGTGATTGGAAAAGAGCTTTTATCATAATTATTAGGCTGAATTTGAAAGTTAATCATTCCATTGTCCAATATCGATAATATATTAAATATTCTTTTTGGAAGACTTAGGGGTTTGTTGGGCTTAGTGCTAGTAACTTCAATAGCTTTTCTAAAATCAGTAAATATATTTGGTATTTCATTTATCCTAAAAGGAAGCTGATTCTCCATAAATAATGATGAGTGAAAGAATGAATTAACATTAACCTTTTTGTTACAAAGTAATTTTACTTGTTTTAAGCTGTCAAAAGCTTTGATTGACTCACAAAAAATTATATCAATTTCATGTTTCGTAACGAGTCTTTCTAAAACTTTAACTGGGTCATCAACATATATATTTAATAAATGACCATATTCTTCTAAATGCTGGTTTAATTTTTTTAAACCTTGAGATAAGAATAATTTTCGATGATCACCCATCTTTTTAAAACCCCAAGAGCAATTTTTTTCATTAGCAATATTGTGAACATATACAAATAAAATTTCATCAGCTCTTTCAATTGCAAGATTTAGTGATGGATTATCAATTAATCTTAGGTCATTTCTAAACCAATATATTGCTTTCATTTTTTTTTCTTTAATGCTAATTGACAATGACCAAGTTTTTTAAAACGATAGTTAGCAAATTTATCGTAAATAAAGGTAGCAATTTGATAGATAACTGGAAGTGAAATAATATATTTCAAATAAATAAAATAAGGTAACTTACTCCATATAATTATAAACGCATCTACCCCTACATAAAAATTACCATTACTATCTCTTACGTGAAGATACTTAAGTACATCTACTTCCGTTAATTTTGCATACTTTAGATCCTCTAATGATGATGAAATTCCCAACCAGTTTATTGTATTTTTTGGGGCAATTTTTTTATAGAAATTTATTTCACGGGAACATAAACTGCATTTATCATCGTAATAAACTGAAATCATCTATGTATATGCTAAGTTGGATCGTATGGATTTTTAATTTGAGGTTGTTGGCAAACCCCAATAAAATGATAAGGCTTATTCCATCTTCTAATTATCTCAATATTTCCTGTTTTTCTATTTATATTGAGAGAAAATCCGATTGATCCATCAGTATCGAAATCTTTAAAACTAACTGTATTTTTATCCACTTCTAAAAAATGTTTACCATGAATTTTATGCACTAAAGTATTTCCAGCAATTTTAATTATTTCTACCGCTGGCTCAACACCACATTTTTTTGAATTATCACAAAATAATACAGACTCACCCTCACAAATTAAATCAACATGAATTACTTCTGAAAAAGAAAAATTTGGTATTAAAAAAAGAAGTGCTAATAATTTTTTCATTAGTTAAAGAATATATTTAATTTCATCCGTGAATTTTAACTTAGCTTAACTATAATATCTATATACATTACGAAGACTGCTAAAATAAAGTAAATGAATAAACAGGCTTATAAAAAATTTGGATTTTGGATTGGGTTAATATTATTTTTTCTAATTATACTAAGCCCTACCCCACAATCACTTTCATTTGAAGCATGGTATGTAGCGGCTGTTGCCCTGCTAATGGCCGCATGGTGGGGTTCAGAAGCTATTCCACTGCCTATTACAGCTCTTTTACCATTAGCATTATTCCCGTTATTAGAAATTATGGATTTTAAAAATGCTGCTATATCTTACGCTAATCCTAATATATTTTTATTCATGGGCGGATTTATATTGGCACTGGCAATTCAATCATCAGGCTTACACAAAAGATTAGCTTTAAAAGTAATTGGGTCAATAAGTAACTCAGCTACTAGTCTAATTGGTTCTTTTATGTGTATTGCTTTCTTTATTAGTATGTGGGTAATGAATACTTCAACTACGCTAATGCTTTTACCAATTTGTTTAGCTATTTCTTCGAATATTAAAAATACTGTTCCAGCAATATCAAATACAAGTTTTAATAATTTTGAGATATCTTTACTTTTAGGAATTGCGTATGCTTCGTCAATAGGAGGTATGTCTAGCTTGGTAGGGACAGCTCCCAATATTGTTTTTGCAGGATTTATGCAAGAAAATTTTTCTATAGAAATTTCGTTTATTGCTTGGATGAAAGTAGCATTACCAATTGGATTAATTATGCTGATTAGTACATTTTTAGTTTTAACAAAATTCATGTATCCAGCTAATTTTATTTTTAATGAGCCTACTAGAAAAAAAATTAATTTAACTTTAAATAAATTAGGGCCTATAACTAGAGATGAAAAAAAAGTACTTTTAATTTTTATAATTACAGCGTTATTGTGGGTAACTCGAGTATATCTTAATGAATATAATATTTTTTCAGGCCTCACAGATGCCGGTATTGCAATTATTGCAGCAATAAGCTTATTTATAATTCCCTCTCAAAATAAAAAAACTGAGCTACTTGTTTGGGATGAAGCAAAAAAATTACCATGGGGACTACTTATTCTTTTTGGTGGTGGATTATCCCTTGCAAAAGCAATTAATAGTTCAGGATTGGGTCAATGGTTAGGGGAAGCATTTATTTTGGCTGTTAATTTTAAACCATGGATTCTAATTCTTTTGATTGTTACTTTTATTATTTTCTTAACTGAACTTACTTCTAATACAGCGACTACATCAACTTTTTTACCAATTGCTACATCAATTGCTATTGCATTGTCAGTCTCACCTTCTAATATAGCCATTCCATTGGTCTTAGCATCAAGCTTAGCTTTTATGTTGCCTGTGGCAACACCACCAAATGCAATTGTTTATGGATCAGGTAAATTAACTATTAAAAATATGATTAAAGCTGGATTTATACTAAACTTAATTGGAATACTGATTATTACATTTACCTATACTTTTATATTTAACATATAAAAAATAAATATATTATTTTAAAAACCTAAGTACAACTATTCTTTGTCTTAACTATTTTTTCTTCATGGCAACAGACTTCTCCCTGAAGTAAAAATTACCTCTACTTTTCTTCAATTCATCTGCAATCATTAACATAGTAAGTTTAGATCCTTCGTAAGCTAGTCTTTTATATACATCCCCACTCAACCATTTTTCTGCAAAATAAATTTGATCCGCTAGCTTAATTTGATTTAACCATTCATTTTGTGAAGAGGAGCTTGCTCCAAGACTATGTTCAATAATTGCATTAGGTGATACTAATATTTTCCAACCTCTTGATCTGGCAGTAAATGAATAATCTGCATCTGAACAAATAAACTGCATATTTTCATCTAATAATCCAATTTCCTTAACCATATCTACCCTCAACATCATACATGCACCGTTTGCCCATGGAGTTTCGAAAGGTTGAAATTCACTATCATTATTTGTTTTAGTACGATGTCTGCCCCAAGGAAATGCCTCTAATCCTCCATACCAGGTACTTTTACCTTGCTTGTCAGTGGCAACAGGAGTGACTATTCCACATTTTGAATTCCATTGTCTTCAGAAAGAAATTCAAGAAACTGATATTCAAACAATAATTGATTTTTCTCAAATCCATCAACACCAAAAAGAAATAGCTGATTTTTCTGATACTGCAGCACTGATTGATGCTATGGATATAATTATTTCGGTAGATACTTCAGTAGCTCATTTAGCAGGAGCAATGGGGAAAAATGTATGGGTGTTATTACCTTATTTGCCTGATTTTAGATGGATGCTTGATAGAAAAGATAGTCCTTGGTATCCATCAGCAAAGCTTTATAGGCAAAATATGAAAAATAATTGGCACGATGTTTTAGAGGGGTTAAAAATCGACTTACTTAAATTCATTGATAAAAGGGTA
>JAOHSH010000016.1 GCA_028122555.1 Methylophilaceae bacterium | reverse complement strand
TCTTACTTTTTGGAACATAAAAAAGTTTTCTTAAGCTATCTTTCACTTGTTGTGTACCAAGATCACTTTTAATCCTGTCATCAAATTTCTTTGGCGTTAAATTATTGATTTTCAATACTTCGTCATACTGATCTTGTGAAAATTTTCCATTTTTTCTGAATTCAGGCATGCCGGATATGTAAGTACCTACCTGACTATCACTAATATAAAATTCCGAATTCTTAATTTCTTGATTAATAAGCTTTGTCGTTATTAATTTATCTAGTACTGCTTTTTTAAACTCAATCGTTTCAAATATTTTAGTATCTGTATTTTCATCTTGACTCATTATTTGAGCCATTAGTTGTCTTTCGGTTTTTTGTAACTCTTGAGAAGTAATAGGCTCATCATTTACAGAAGCAATAGAAACATTACTTCCCACTGATGACAGATATGAATCTATACCAAAAAGTGCAAAAGGAATAATTATTATTACTAAAATAACTTTAGCAAATGTAGTTTGAGTTCTATTTCGAATTTGTTCTAACATAAATTATCAGTTCTTAAATAAATAGTTCTTCAATAGACTTAAATAAAACATATTGGTTCTTAGATTTATATAGGCTAACATTTTTAGCCTATATGTATTTCTGGCGGAGTGGACGGGACTCGAACCCGCGACCACCGGCGTGACAGGCCGGTATTCTAACCAACTGAACTACCACTCCTAAACAATGGTGGGTGCTACAGGGGTCGAACCTGTGACATTCGCCTTGTAAGGGCGACGCTCTACCAACTGAGCTAAGCACCCGAATTGTTAAAAATTTCGCACGTAATTTTACAATAATGTGTCAAACAAAGCTACCAAATAAAATAAAAACCTAATGAGCTATTGATTTATCAATCTGGATTGTATTTTTCCCATCAGTAGGAACAACTTTTGTTTCTCTTGTAAAACTTTTTGGTTCTTTTGTTAGAGCAATATCGATAACTTGATCAATCCATCTAACGGGAATAATATCTACCCCTTTTTTTATTTCCTCAGGAATCTCAATCAAATCTTTTAGATTTTGCTCTGGAATTAATATCTTTTTTATATTTCCTCTATGTGCTGCAAGTAATTTTTCTTTTAATCCACCAATTGGTAAAACTTCACCTCTAAGAGTAATTTCACCTGTCATTGCAACATCGGAATAGACTGGTATACCAGTCAGGCTAGATATAATAGCTGTCGTTATTCCAATACCAGCACTTGGCCCATCTTTTGGCGTAGCTCCCTCCGGAAAATGAATGTGGATATCTTTTTTTTCATGAAATATATTATTAATACCTAATTTCTCCGCACGACTTCTAACTACGCTCATTGCAGCGTGAATAGATTCTTGCATTACATCGCCAAGTTTTCCAGTTATTATAGTCTTTCCTTTGCCTGGTAAAACTACTGACTCTATTGTTAATAATTCTCCACCAACCTGTGTCCATGCAAGACCAGTAACTTGTCCAATTTGATTTTTTTTATTTGCATAACCAATATCATAAACTTTAACGCCTAAATACTCGTGTAGATTTTTGTTATTAACTGTGACTGAATCAACTTTGTGTTTTGTTGAAATATTTTTTACAACTTTTCTGCAAATTTTTGATATTTCTTGCTCTAATTTTCGAACACCGGCTTCTCTAGTATAAAACTGAATTATATCTTTAATAGCTTTTAATGATATTTTAAGCTCGCTTTTTTTTAATCCATGATTTTTTAATTGTTTTGGTAATAAGTGTTTAGAAGCTATATTTAATTTCTCAGATTCTGTATAGCCGGCTAATCTTATAATCTCCATTCTGTCTAAAAGAGGTTCTGGAATATTCATTGAATTTGCAGTTGCAACAAACATCACATCTGATAAATCATATTCTATTTCAGCATAATGATCAGTAAAAGTATGATTTTGTTCTGGATCTAAAACTTCTAATAAAGCAGAAGATGGATCACCCCTAAAATCCTGTCCCATTTTATCAACTTCATCTAATAGGAATAATGGATTTTTTACAGCAACTTTAGTCATATTTTGTAAAATTTTACCTGGCATTGATCCGATGTAAGTTCTCCTATGCCCTCTGATTTCAGCTTCATCTCTTACTCCACCAAGTGCCATTCTAATAAATTTACGATTAATTGACTTAGCAATACTATTTCCAAGTGACGTTTTACCGACTCCTGGAGGACCTACTAAGCATAAAATTGGACCTTTAAGTTTACCTACCCTGTTTTGAACAGCTAAGTATTCAACTATTCTTTCTTTTACTTTTTCTAATCCAAAATGATCATTATCAAGATCAGTTTCTGCATTTTTCAAATTATTATTTATTTTTGTTTTCTTTGTCCATGGTAAATTAATCAATGTTTCAATAAAAGTTCTAACCACAGATGCTTCTGCTGACATTGGAGACATTAATTTTAATTTTTTAAATTCGGAAAAGCATTTTTCCATAGCTTCATTCGTCATCCCTACGGTCTTAATTTTTTCTTCAAGATCGTCTAAATCAGCACCTTCTTCTTGCTCACCCAATTCTTTCTGAATTGCTTTAACTTGCTCATTTAAGTAATATTCTCTTTGTGACTTCTCCATCTGTCTTTTAACTCTTCCTCGAATTCTTTTCTCTACTTGTAAAATATCAATTTCAGATTCCATAATTTTAAGCAAAAGTTCTAGACGAATCTTTATTTCAAATGTCTCAAGTATCTTTTGCTTTTCTGAAAGTTTCAAAGTAAGATTTGCTGCAATTGAATCTGCTAGCCTTCCAGGCTCATCTATAGCCATAAGAGATGTTAAAATTTCTGGTGGTATTTTTTTATTTAGTTTTACATATTGATCAAATTGAGAAAAAACTGATCTCATAAAAGCTAACGTATTTTTATCTTTCTTCTCTTTAATTTTAATTAAATCTATATCTGCTGACCAAAAGTCTCCAGTGTCATCAAATTTATTTATGCAAGCTCTTTCAAGCCCTTCAACCAATACCTTAACTGTCCCATCTGGTAATTTTAACATTTGCAAAATACTTGCTACGGTTCCAACTGTATAAAGATCTTTAATTTCGGGCTCGTCTTTTCCTGCAGTTTTTTGTGCAACTAATAAAATCTTTTTATCTCCATTATTTGCTTTTTCTATTGCGCTTATTGATTTTTCTCTGCCTACAAATAGTGGAATTACTAGCTGAGGATATACAACTACATCTCTTAATGGGAGCATTGGAAAATTTTTTTCTATTGTCATTATTATTTTCTTCTTTAAAAATTTTATTCGTTATAAATGTTATGGGGGTTATTTAATTTAATTCAAGTCGTAATTATTTATTGGCTTGCTTCTCACTATTTGAATATATTAAATATGGTCTCTCATCTCTGTTTATTACACCTTTATCTATGACTACCTTTGATAAATTATTTATCGTTGGCAATTCAAACATAATTTCTTTTAAACTTGATTCCATAATTGATCGTAATCCACGAGCACCAGTTTTTCGCTCAATTGCCTTAAGTGCAATTGCTTCAATTGCATCTTCACGAAATTCTAATTCTACACTCTCCATAGTAAACAATTTTTTGTATTGCTTAATTAAGGCATTTTTTGGTTCATTAAGAATTTTAACTAAGGCTTCTTTTTCAAGGGTATGAAGTGTTGTAATAACTGGCAGCCTTCCTATAAATTCTGGTATTAATCCGAATTTAATCAGGTCTTCAGGTTCTACATTCATGATGATATTACTAATTGAATTGTGGTCATCTTTTCCTTGAACTTCAGCTCCAAAACCTATGCTATTTTTTTCAGTTCTTTGCCTAATAATTTTTTCAAGCCCATCAAAAGCCCCCCCACAAATAAATAATATATTTGATGTATCAATTTGAACAAATTCTTGATTTGGATGCTTTCTGCCACCTTGAGGAGGAACTGATGCAATCGTTCCTTCAATTAATTTAAGCAATGCCTGCTGAACCCCTTCTCCTGAAACGTCTCTTGTAATTGAGGAATTTTCTGATTTTCTTGATATCTTATCAACTTCATCTACATAAACAATTCCTTTCTGAGCTTTTTCAACATCATAATCACATTTTTGCAATAATTTTTGCATTATGTTTTCCACATCTTCACCGACATAACCGGCCTCAGTTAGTGTCGTAGCGTCAGCCATTACAAATGGAACCTCAAGTAGATCTGCCAAAGTTTGGGCTAAAAGTGTTTTCCCGGAACCCGTGGGACCAATAAATAAAATATTACTTTTAGCAATTTTTACATCCGCTAAATCATCTTTATCATTTTTATTATTTTTTAATCTTTTATAATGATTATATACTGCAACAGACATACTCTTCTTAGCTTCATCTTGACCGATTACATGCTCACCTAGAGATTCATATAGCTCTTTAGGGCTTAATAAGTCAGATTCAGACTTTTCGAATTCTTCATTTATGTCTTTTGATTCTTCTGTAATAATATCGTTACATAAATCAACACATTCGTCACAAATAAATACTGAAGGTCCAGCTATTAGTTTCTTAACTTCATTTTGATTTTTTCCACAAAAGGAACAAAAAAGAGACTTTTCTTTATCTTCTGCCATTGAAATCCTTATTTTACTTTAGCTCTGCTATCAATAACTTGGTCAACTAAACCGTATTTAGCTGACTCTTCTGCACTCATAAAATTATCTCTATCTGTATCTTCTGCAATTTTCTTTATCGGTTGCTTTGTATGCTTAGATAAAATTGTATTGAGTTTATTTTTCAAAAATAAAATCTCTTTTGCATGAATTTCAATATCAGAAGCTTGACCTTGAAACCCACCTAAAGGCTGATGAATCATAACTCTAGAATTTGGCAAACAAAATCTTTTTTTCTCAGCTCCGGCTGTTAAAAGTAAAGCCCCCATACTTGCTGCTTGACCAATACATAAAGTACTAACATCTGGCTTAATAAACTGCATTGTATCGTAAATAGCCATTCCTGCAGTTACAGAGCCGCCTGGAGAATTTATATATAAAGATATATCTTTGTCTGGATTTTCAGCTTCTAAGAATAATAACTGGGCAACCACAACGTTAGCCGTCATATCATCAACAGGGCCAACTAAAAAAATAAGTCTTTCTTTTAGTAGTCTTGAATATATATCGTATGATCTCTCACCTCTTCCACTTTGTTCAACAACCATAGGAATATAACCTAAGTTATTTGGGGAAAATTGACTAATTGATTCTAATTTAGAATTACTCATTATAGTTATGCCTGTATTGCCATTAATTGATCAAAAGTTACTTTTTTAGATTTAATTTTGCATTCTTTTAAAAACCACTCGACAATATTATCCTCAGTAGAAAGTGCAGTTGGCTCATCCAAGCGCTTTGGGTCATCATAAAACCATTTTTCTGCTTTTTCTATATCATCAAAATTAGCTGAAAATTCTACAACTTTTGATTTTATTTGCTCTTGAGTTGCTTCTAATTTATTTTCTTCAACTAAAGTTGCAAGAATAATTCTTAATTTACAAGTTTTTATTGCTGAGTCTTCAAACATTTCTCGCTCTATTTTTACTTCTTTCATGTCAGCACCTTGTTTTTTTAGATTATCACTTGCAGCATGCATCATACGGTTTACTTCCATAGTAACTAAAGACTTTGGGATGTCCATTGTATGTGAGTCAATAAGTACTTGAAAAACTTGTTTTTTAAGATCTGCCTTAACTCTTTTTTCCACCTCTTGATCCAAAGATTCTTTGATCTCTTGCTTCATCACTTTGATATCACCATTTCCAACACCTAAACTCTTCGCAAAATTTGAATCTACTTCTGGAAGTCTAGGTTGCTTAACCTCTATTAATTTTATTTTATACTTAACGTTTTTATTAGCTAACTGAGCTGGATTATGATCTTTTGGATACTGAACCTCAAACTCCTTTGTTTCTCCTGCTTTTATTCCGATAAGCTGGTCATCTACTGCCTTGATTCTCTTTGAATCACCTAGAACAAACTCTAAAGAATTTTGACCCGTAGACTCAATTTGTTCATTATCAATAAATGACTCTAGCTGAACTGTTATTTGGTCTCCAAGTTTAGACGCTCGATTTATAATTTCAAATGTAGCTCTTTGCTTGATTAAAACATCGATTGTTTTTTTTATATCATTTTCTTGTAATTCAACAGATTTTTTTTCTATCGTTAGAGATTTAAAATTACCTAATTTAAATTCAGGGAAAATCTCAAATGTTGCAGTAAATTCAAAATCCTCGCTTACTTTATCAAGAGGAACGTGCTGAATATCTGGCATTCCCGCAACTCGGAGATTGTTTGTATTTACAATTTCACCAAATTTCATCTCTATTGCCTTAGCATATACTTCAGTCTTAATATCAGCACCATATTGTTTCTCAATGACGTTCATAGGTACTTTTCCAGGCCTAAATCCAGAAACACGAGCTGTTCGTCCTAACTGAAGATATCTTTCAGATATCTCTTTTTGCAAGGATGAAATAGATATTAAGCTTTTAACCTTTCTTTCAATACTGCTAATTTTTTCTATTGCTTCTGACATTTTTTTATTCCTAACTTTAAATTGGTGCGAAAGGAGAGACTCGAACTCTCACGCCTTGCGGCGCTGGTACCTAAAACCAGTGCGTCTACCAATTCCGCCACTCTCGCATAAAGGTAACTAAATTTTAAAAAGCATATTATATCAGCTTAGAACAGCTGGCAAAGCAATAATTCAATGTCATTTTGATATAATTAAATATAATTTTATAAAAACTTACTCCTAGAATATATAATGAATTATCACAGAAAATAGAGTTTAATTAATCAATTCAGAAAGATAAATTATTTATGTCATTAAGGCCATACCTAATACTAATAATATTTATACTAAATGGCTGTAGTTATATACCTTTTAACAAAAAAGATATTGATACTCAAAAAATTACTGAAGTCATCAAAGAAGCAGATATATACAATGAGAAATTTTCAAAATTTTTAATATCTCAAAATTTTAATAGCAATGAACTACCTTTTAAAAGTTGGGGTTTAAAAGAACTCATTTATACACAACAATTTTTTAATCCGAACATTAAAACAGCTAAAATGGAATGGGAAATAGCCAAATCTAATGAAGTTATTGCAAATTTATACACTCCGTCATCTTTAGGTCTAGAAATAGGTCGAGAAACTACAAATAAAGAATTAACAAAAAAGATTTTTGGTGGAGGTTTTTCTTTTAAGTTTGAATCCGCAAATAAAAGATTAATAAGATATGAGTTAGCACTTAATAAATCTCAACTAGCATTGATTAATTTTCAGACAACTAACTGGAATTTAAGAAAAAATTTATTTAATGAGCTATTTAATTTTATTGAAAACCAAGAATTTATAAGGCTTACTAAAAAAGAACTTCGCTTAAAGCAATCTTTAATGAATATGGTAAGAAAAAGGCTTGATGCAGGTTTAGCATCAAAAATAGATCTAGATAAAAAAAATATCCAGCTTAATTTTATCAATCAAGAACTATTGAAGCTTCAAATGAAACAATCATCACTAAGAAATAAAATAGCATCATTAACTGGTTTAAGTATTCAAAAATTCAACCTTATTCCAATCGATAGTAAGCAAATTACCTCAATCCTTGATAAAATCACCACTTTGTATTTAAAAGATAAAGAATTACTAGAATTACAAGAGATATCACTTACTAAAAGATTAGATCTTAGAGAAACACTATCAAATTATGCAATAGCTGAAGTTAAACTAAAAATGGAGGTAGCTAATCAATACCCAGATTATACATTTTCACCAGCTTATACTTACGAGTTTGGAACTAAATTATGGAGCCTAGGGATAGATACAATTATTAATTCAAATAATAGAAATAAAGCTCTTATCAACAAAGCAAAAAAATTCAGAGATCTCGAAGCAAGCAAAGTAAATTCTTTACAGCTTAAAACAATAAATGATATTGAAGAGCTACAATTTAATTTTTCAAATAAACTTGAAGATTTAAAATATTCAACCCAAATAATTGAAACAAAAAATGAACTTGAGAGACAACTTACTGCAAGATTTAAAGAAGGGTTAATAAATAGAATGGAATATGAGGATGAAAAAATTAACCTCATTAATATAACTAAAAATCATCATAAAGCAATATATAATTTAATTAGAATTGGTTTGCAAGCAGAAAACGTTCTTCAGGAACCAATATTTACACCACATTTAAAGATGCTAAATGAAAAATAAATCACTAATTATAATTGTCACACAATCAATACTTATTATAGGACTATTGTGGTTGATTATCTATTTCGGTAAAGATGAAATTTTAAAAAAAGATATCGATTCTGAATTAGAGATGATAAATGAATCCGAAGTGGAGAATTTAGTTTCTATTAAGAACAAGCGCATCACGATTTCAGATTCAATGATTAAAAATAGTGGCATTGAAATTCAACTAATCTCTGAAAGTAAAGAAAGATCACTTTATTCTTCTTATGGTTATGTAGTAAATTTAAAAAGTCTATTTAATTATAAGACTAACTATTTAAATTTAGTCTCTGAAATAAATAAATTAAATATACAATTTAAAGAAGAAAGAGAGCATTTTAAAAAATTAAAGTTACTCAATGAGGATAATAAAAATATTTCAGATTCAACTATTCATAAAAAAGAAATAGAAATTAATAATCATCATCATAATTTAAAAATTCAGATTAATAATAAAAATAATTTACTACAAGTTATTGACCAAGAATGGGGTAAGCTTTTTAAAGAATTACTCATATCTCCAGAAAAATCTTTACTTAAAGATATTTTCAATTCAGAAACAAAGTTATTAAAAATTATTATCCCTAATAATAAAGTACAAAAATCTCCTCCATTGAGTTTAATGGTTTCCTCATTTAACCAACCTAAAAATAAATTTGAAGCATCATTCATTTCTAACGCCCCTTTTAGTGATGGGGATATTCAAGGTAGATCTTATTTTTATCTAACATCTTCTATTAACTTGATTATGGGTAGTAAGATAAATTCATATGTCCAAATAGCCGAAGATATTAATGTTAAAAAATACTTTATTCCTAAATCAGCAATAGTTTGGAGCGATGGTAAACCATGGGTTTATGAAGCGCTAAATAATAATTTATTTCTTCGACACTCTTTATTTCAAATGGAAGAAGTAGATAATGGTTGGATTGTTGAGTTTGATAAAATACCGCCTATAAAAATTGTAAGTAAAGGTACTCAATTACTTTTATCTGAGGAATATAAACACTTAATCACAAATGAAAATGAGGATTAAAATTGATGATTGCCTCTCTAATACGTTTTTCAATTAAAAATGCAGGGGTAATAATTGGATTGGCTTTAATAGTAATTGCTTATGGAATATATCAAATCAAGAATAGTCCACTTAATGTTTTTCCTGAATTCTCCCCAACTCAGGTAATTATTCAAACAGAAGCTCCAGGTTTCTCTTCATCGTTAGTTGAAACATTAGTATCAAAACCAATTGAACAGGCAATTTCTGGAACTATAGGTGTAAAACAAATTCGCTCACAATCAATCCCAGGTTTATCTGTACTAACTGTGGTTTTTGATGAAGGAACTGACATATATTTAAATAGACAATCGATATCAGAAAGATTTACAGCCTTAAAAAGTATTCTTCCTAAAAATATTATTCCGAATATAACTCCCCTGACCTCTTCTGCCTCAAGTGTCCTTGGAATTGGGATTACTTCAAAAGTAAAAAATTTAACAGAATTAAGGACTTTAGCTGAAAATACTATAATTCCCCATTTAATGGCGGTACCTGGTGTTGCAGATGTAAATCGTTTCGGTGGCTTAGTAAAGCAGATTCAAATTGAAATCATTCCTGATAAACTTTTTTTTTATAATGTTTCAATTTCTGATATTGCTAAAGCTGCAGAAAAATCAACAGGTTTAATAGGTGCTGGATTTATAGAGAATAAAAATCAAAGAATCATAATTAATACCGAAGGGCAATCAAAAACAATCGAAGAAATTAAGCTAACGCCAATAGCTAATACTCAAACAACAATTGAGGATGTAGCCAATGTAATTGTTGGATCTAAACCATCCATTAGTTCTGCATCAATTAATGGTAAAGAAGGTGTTTATCTTTCAGTTCAAGGGCAACTAAATTCTGATACTTACAAACTTACAAAGCAAATTGAAGAAGCTCTTGAGAGTCTCAAGCCAATACTTTTAAAAGAACAAATTAATTTGATTCCTGATTTATTTAAGCCAGCGAATTTTATTGATGCCTCAATAAAAGGACTTAGAGTTGATATATTAATTGGTTCATTAATGGTTATATCAATATTATTTTTATTTCTTTTTAATTTTAAAACAGCATTTATTTCAGCTATTGCAATTCCGCTTTCGCTACTTACTGCCATTATTGTAATGAGTTATTTCAATCTAGGTTTAAATGTTATGGTTCTAAGTGGACTAGCAATAGCTCTGGGAGAAGTTGTTGACGATGCAATTATCGATGTAGAAAATATTTTTAGAAGACTTAAACAAAATAGAAAATTAGTTACACCTAAACCAATTTATCAAATTGTATTTGATGCATCGATGGAAGTAAGAAAGTCAGTAATTTTTGCTACAGTTATTATTGTTCTTGTTTTCTTACCCCTCCTTTCACTTACAGGGGTTGCTGGTAAATTATTTGGGCCATTAGGTATAGCTTATATAGCATCAATTATTGCCTCCTTGTTTGTGGCAATGACAATAACACCCGCTCTATGCTATTTACTTTTAGGTAAATCAGATCTTCGTATAGATGATTCTCCAGTCATGAGTTATTTAAAGAAAAAATATATAATAATTTTAAATATTATTGAAAAATATTCTAGTTATATTATTTTTATTTCTTTACTGATAATAAGTATAGGGTTAGCATCCTTACCATTTTTTAAAACACAATTCATACCCCCACTTCATGAAGGCCACTTTATTATGCATATGACTGCATTTCCTGGTACCTCAGAACAAGAATCTATAAGAATTGGTAATAAAGTAACTAAAAAAATTCTCGGCATAAATGGAGTAAAATCTGTTGCTCAATGGGTAGGAAGATCTCCATTAGCGGCTGATACTTTTGGAACACATTATAGTGAGTTTGAAATTGAATTAAATGATTTAAATGGAAGTGAGCAAGACAATGTTCTTAAAGAAATTAGAAAATTAGTTCAAACTCAAGACGACGATGGACTAATTAAAACAGAAGGTTTTGTAGGTGTGAATTTTGCAATTAATACATTTCTAACAGAAAGAATAGAAGAAACAATTTCTGGCTACAATGCGGCTATAGTTATAAATATTTTTGGTGACAATCTAAATACTCTAGATCAAGATGCACAAAAAATTGTCTATGCACTTCGAAATGTCAATGGTGCTACAGATATCATGCTGCAATCTCCCCCTGGAACTCCTCAAGTCTCAATTCGACTTCGTTCTGAGAAAATGAGTCAATTGGGAATTTTAAAAACTGATGTTCTTAATGTAATTAAAACTGCATATGAAGGTTTCCCAGCCGCTATGATTTATGATGGAATTATCCCTGTCCAAATTGCAGTTACTCTCGATGAATCATATCGTGACGATATTTTAGATATTAATAAATTACCAATAAGGACTGATGATAATAAGATTATTAATCTTAGTGAGATTGCATTTATTTCTCAAGAAAATGGACGGTCCAAGATACTTCACCAAGACGGCAAACGGGTTCAAACAATAACCTTAAATATCAGAGATAAAGGTCTTAATGAATTTACAAACTTACTTAATAAGGAAATAAGTAAAATAAAATTAAGTCCAGGTAATTACTTTGAAATAACTGGCTCTGCAGCAGAGAATGCTAAATCTAAAGAAAGCTTAATTGTTCATTCAATATTGGTCGGGTTAGTTGTTTTATTACTTTTATATATTGCGTTTGGTTCTCTCATTAACTTAGGACTTACTTTAATCAATCTTCCTTTTGCTCTAATTGGCGGCGTCATAGCTGTAATTTTTAGTGGGGGATGGATTTCTATTGGTTCGCTTGTTGGCTTTGTAACCCTTTTTGGAATTACATTAAGAAACTCAATAATGCTTCTTTCGCATTATCAATTTCTAGTAAATAAAGAAAATTGTTTATGGAATCTACAAACATGTATTAGAGGTGCAAGTGAGAGGCTACCTTCAATTCTTATGACTGCGTTAGTTGCAGGGCTAGCCTTACTTCCAATAGCTTTAGGATCAAATCAACCAGGAAAAGAGATTGAAGCTCCAATGGCAGCTATTATTATTGGTGGATTATTTACTTCTACAATACTAAATCTTTTAATTCTACCAACAATTTTATTAAACTTTGGCAACTTTAAAAAAGATATAGATAATTAGTTACTAGGTAAATTTAAGAAATTATAATCAACCTTCTATTTAATTAATTACTCCCTCTAGAGCGAGAGCAAAATCAATATCTTTTGTTGTAATACCTGATTTATCATGAGTAAATAAAGTTATTTTAATACCTGAATAAGTTAGTAGTATATCGGGATGGTGATCAACTTCTTCTGCAAAATCCCATATTTTTTTTACTATACCGCCTAATTCTTTTCCATTTTGTCTTTCAATAAATTTCACAATCTTTGAATCAATAAGTTTCCAATTAGGTAATTTAGTATTGAGAATTTCCAAAATTTCTTTTTCTGTCATCATCGTAATTATTCCTTAAAAAAATTAATCCCTTGTTTAATATTTTCAGCTTTATCTTCAATTTCTTGATATTCATCCTCAGCATTTGAACCAGATGTAAGGCCACCACCTGAGTAAAAATAAAGTTTTTGGTTTTTATGAACTATACTTCTAATAGCAACGTTACTATCCATTGACCCGTGAAAACTAAAATAACAAATAGAGCCACAATAAAGATCACGTGAATGCTCTTCAAGTTCATCAATAATTTCCATTGCTCTTATTTTAGGAGCACCTGTTATTGAACCTCCCGGAAAAGAATCGCTAAAGAGTTTCATATTGTTGGATTCCTTCTTCAAGATACCTGATATAGTACTAACTAAATGATGGACATTTGGATATGACTCAATCGAAAATAATTCATCAACTTTTACACTCCCTACTTCACAGTTCATACTTAAATCATTCCTAAGAAGATCTACAATCATTAAGTTCTCAGATTGGTCTTTAACACTGTTTAAAAGTTCTTTAGCATTCTTTTTATCCAGCTCCTTATTATTTGCCCTAGCCCTTGTCCCCTTTATAGGTCTAGTAGTTACTATTCCATCTTTTGATTTAATAAACCTTTCCGGTGAACCACTTAATATCTCAAAATTATCATATAAAAGATAAGCCATAAAAGGTGATTTATTAATATCGCGAAATTTTTTATAGAAACACCAGCTATCTCCTTGAGTATTGACTTCAAATTTTTTTGATAAATTTATTTGATAGCAATCACCAGCATTTATATATTTCATAACCTTATCAAATTTACTTTTGTAATCTATAAAAGATAAATTATCACTTACTGAATTCTTTATTTTAAACTTTGACTCTAAATTATCTTCATTTTTGTTGAATATACCAACCAATTCATTCAAAAAAAATTCTGTCTTTGTATCAAATAACATTGAGACAATATATGTTTTTTTCTCAAAGTGATCAACAATTACTGCCCAATCATAAATACCTATCGTCATAGAATCAATATTATTTTTTTTTATTGTTTTTAAATTTAGCTCATATGAGCAATAGCCTATAGCCCCTCCTACAAAGGGAATATTTTTCTCAATTTGAGGGTTGTACTTATCCATCAAGTCGCTAAGAATTTCTAAGGAATTTTGATCATATTGATGATCGCCATCTTCATCAGATACTATTGTTAATCCATTTTTAGTTCTAATTTTTATAAATGGTTCTGCTGCAATAATATCAAATCGAGCATATTCACTTTTTGGCTTTTCTTTTTGATAGCAACTATCTAAGAATACTGGCCACTCTAAATGTTTTATTTTTTCAAAATAAATTGGTGAATCACTGTTATAAGTTAATTCTTTTATTATCATTAAATATTTTTTAAACTAATTTTCATAATTATTTATTATCAATTACTTTAGTATTAATAAAAAAGGCACCAAAGTGCCTTTTTTATTAATACTAAAGCTTTACTCTAAGTTAGCATGAACTCCGCGCATCCCCTCTTCAGTCAAATCTTTATCAAATACTATTTCTCCAATTAATGCCTCAAGAAATACTAATGTAGATAATTCAAAAGATGTGCCCATAGGTAACCCTTTAGTTAAAGAGAAAACTTCATCATTTCCCATTGTTACAGTTAAATCTGCTATATCAGACATAGCAGATGAAGATTTCATAGAAACAACGACAATTTTTGCACCTTTAGATTTAGCTGTTTCTAAAGTAGGCAGTAATGTTTTAGTTCCTCCTGAGCCAGAGATAACTAGATATAAGTCGCCTGATTGAAGTGCAGGAGTTACAATTTCACCAACCATATTAACTTGATAGCCACAATGAACTAATCTCATAGCGAGAAAACTAGAAACTAATTTTGATCTGCCTGCTCCGGCAACAAAAATTCGGCCTGCTTCATCAATATGTTTTTTTAATTCAGCAATCTGGGCTTTGTCAGTTGCAGCTAATACACTAGATATCTTATCTATTATTAATTTTTGTGTATCCATACTATTTATCTTCCTGTAATTTAAATGTTAATGATACCAAAAAAAACCCGACATAAAGTCGGGTTTTTTTAATTTACTTAAGCTAACTAAAGTCTATTACTAATATTAGTGAGCAATAGCTGTAATTTCTGCAGCAGCAGCAGCTGGATCAGCAGCGCCATAAATTGCAGCACCAGCTACAATAATAGAAGCACCTGCATCTTTAACTTGTTGAGCTGTATCAGCTTTAACACCACCAGCAACTGAAATCTTAGCACTATCACCAACCGCAGCGGCAATGTCAGCTAAATCAGCAAATGGTGTATGGCCAGCAGCTTGTGCATCAAGACCTGTATGAACACCAATAATTTGTGCGCCAGCAGCTACACATTCTTTTGCTAGGCCAACTTTATCGTCAACATTGATCATATCAACTTGACATTCTTTGCCATATTTCTTAGCAGCAGCAATTACACCTTTAATAGTTGCAATTCCTGATGCACCAAGAACTGTGCATATATCTCCACCTGCAGCATAAAAAGGTTCAGCTTCATATTCACCTGCATCCATTGTTTTAAGGTCAACTAGGATTTGGTTGTTTGGAAACTTTTCACGAAGTGCTTTAAGAAGTGGAATACCGTTATGCTTAATGCAAGGTGTACCAATCTCAAGAATATCAACGTGTGGTGCAACTGTTTCAGCTAATGCCATTGTTGCGTCAAAATCTAATGAATCTAGTGCCATTTGTGTGTGTGCCATGGTTTAATCTCCCATATAAATACGTATTTAAAAAGTAATTCTACTTAAAAGTAATTAGTTTTCACTTCTAGTCGAGCAGAACCGAAAATAATATATCTTCAATCAGTAGATGTCAATCAATTAAAACTTTATTTCTTTAAAGCTTTTCCGCTAAAGCGGCTTCTAATTTATTTTGGTCAATAACAAAATTACGAATACCTTCAGCTAACTTTTCAGTTGCCATAGCATCTCCATTATGATCAAACCTAAATTGATCTTCCTCAAGTTTCAAAGGTTTTTCTTTTGTCGCTCCATTATCCTTGAGTATTTGAGGTAAATCACCTTCTGTTGAGTCTAACTCTTCAAGTAATGCTGGAGCAATTGTTAATCGATCACAACCTGCTAAAGAAGTTATTTCTCCAATATTTCTGAACGATGCTCCCATTACAACTGTTTTAAAACCATGCTCTTTATACCAGCCATAAATATTTTGAACTGAAATAACACCTGGATCCGTTTCGGATGTATACGTTTCACCAGTTTTTGCTTTGTACCAATCCATTATTCTTCCAACAAATGGTGAAATTAAAAATACACCAGCTTCTGCACAAGCTCTGGCCTGAGCAAAACTAAATAATAGAGTTAAATTACAATTAATCCCTTCTTTTTCAAGAATTTCACCAGCTTTTATGCCCTCCCATGTTGATGCTAGTTTTATCAATACACGATCATTTGTTACTCCAGCCTCATTGTATAAAGATATTATTTTTTTTCCTTTAGCAACCATCTTATCAATATTAAATGATAGGCTTGCATCAACTTCAGTTGATATTCTTCCTGGTATATGTTTTTGTATCTCTAAACCAACTAATACAGCCAGTTTATCAGCTGCATCTTCAATTTGCTGCGCTTTGTCTGAGCTATTTGATTGTGCATAAGAAATTGCTTCCGCAATCATTGGCTCACACTGAGGTAATGTACTCGCCTTTAAAAGTAATGATGGATTTGTTGTAGCATCAACAGGCTTAAGCGTTTTAATTGCTTCAACTTCTCCCGTGTCTGCAACGATTGTGGTCATTGACTTTAATTGTTCTAATAGTGATGCCATTTGAGTCTCCGTTATTTGAAATTTCTAGTCATTTATAAAATGGATTATCATTTTAACAACATTCAATAAAAGTCTCCAATTTAATTTAGTGTTTAATAGAAAAATTATTTAATGTCCTTGATATAATAATACTTAATGACAAGAACAATCATATTTGGCAGAATTACGACTTAACTCTTTAATCGCTATAATTTTCGATAACCCATAAGGATTCGTGATGTCTGAATATGTAATACCATTTGAGAAACTTAGAAATAGTGATGTTGCAATTGTTGGCGGAAAAAATGCCTCACTTGGCGAAATGATATCTCAGTTAGATGCTAAAGGCGTAAGAGTGCCTAGCGGATTTGCTACAACTTCGGATGCATTTAATAATTTTCTTAAGCATAATAAATTAGAAGCTAAAATTATTTCCGAACTCGAAAACCTAGATGTTAATGATGTTGTTACTTTAGCTAAAAGTGGAGAAAAAATTCGTAAATGGATTCTAGACAGCCATTTTTCTGATGAATTTAATAAAGCTATCGAAGATGGCTATTCTAAACTTATTAAGAATTCAGCGAAAGGTACTACTTTCGCTGTGAGATCATCAGCAACTGCAGAAGATTTACCAGATGCTTCTTTTGCTGGCCAGCAAGAAAGTTTTTTAAATATTCATGGTATTGAAAATATCAAACAAGCAATTAAAGAAGTTTTTGCTTCTCTTTACAATGATCGTGCAATTTCTTATAGGGTTCATAAAAATTTTGTTCATGCTGAAGTAGCAATCTCAGCAGGCATTCAGCAAATGGTTAGAAGTGATATTGGATGCTCAGGAGTTATGTTTACTATTGATACAGAATCAGGTTTTAAAGATGTTGTATTTATTACAGCTTCTTATGGTCTAGGAGAAACTGTTGTTCAAGGTGCAGTCAATCCAGATGAATTTTATGTTCACAAGCCTCTTATTTCAAAGGTTAAACAACCTATAGTAAGAAGATCAATTGGCTCAAAAAAAATTAAGATGGTATTTAGTAAAGATACACAGGCTGGTTTAAGCACAATAACAACAGATGTAGATGAAGCAGATTCGAATAGATTTTGTATTGAAGATGAAGATATAATTGAATTAGCAAAATATGCTGTAACAATTGAATCTCATTACAAATGTCCAATGGATATAGAATGGGGAAAGAATGGAATTGATGGAAAGATATACATTCTCCAAGCTAGACCGGAAACAGTTAAATCCCAATCAAAAAATACAATTGAGATATTTAAACTTAAAGAGACTGGTAAAGCAATTGTTGCAGGTCGTGCAGTAACCCAAAAAATTGGTGTAGGTCCCGTAAAGATTGTTCATGATCCTGCTGACATGCATTCAGTTAACCCTGGGGATGTATTGGTTGCAGATATGACGGATCCAAACTGGGAGCCTGTTATGAAACGAGCC
>JAOHSH010000015.1 GCA_028122555.1 Methylophilaceae bacterium | reverse complement strand
ACAACCATTGGAATTCCACCAATTTCAAGTAAGGGCTTACCTGGAAGTCGAGAACTATCATACCTAGCAGGTATTACAATATTAAATCTCATTATTATTTTTTCCCAGAAATTTTTCTAGCCTCACTTTCTAATAAGATAGGTATACCATCTTCAATTCGGTAAGCTAGTTTTGCCGATTTTGAAATGAGCTCATTATTCTTCTTATCATATGTTAGTGGTCCTTTTGTTACTGGGCATACAAGTATGTCCAACAATTTTTTATCCATTTAATTAATCCTTAATTTTTTAGTCATTTTTTCAAATAACTTTTTTTCTACATCTGTATATAGTGATAAATACCAAAAATTTTCTTTTGCAAAGTTTTTGCATTTAACAGCATCTTTTTCAGTCATTATGATATCTACATCATCATAGTCCTTAAAATCAGACTCGGAAAATAAATGATGGTCGTCAAAAATTATTATTTCATTTAAATGAAGATTTAAAGTCTTTAAATGTTTTATGAATCTTTCTGGATTTCCAATTCCAGTTATTGCAACGATAGCTCTTTCAAATACATTCGGATCAGATATACGATTTCTATGAAGACAGTTCACAAATAAATCGCCACCACATATCATTTGGAAAACTTTATCTTTTTTTTCATGAAGTCGTTTTTTTTTGCTAGGTCCATTTAAAACTAAAGCATCTACCTCATTTATTCTTGTGAGACACTCTCTTAAGGGTCCAGCTGGTATCAAAAAATGATTTCCGAACCCCCTATCTCCATCAACTACAGCAATTTCAAAATCTCTTGCTAATTCATAATGCTGAAGACCATCATCAGAAATTAAAATATTAACATCAGGATAAAAATTTAATAAAGCCTTACCAACCTTTGCTTTTTTCTTACCAACAAAAATAGGTATATTTATATTACCTTTTTTAAAACGTAATTTAATCATTAAAGCTTCGTCACCTACATCTAATACTTTTGAATCTATAAAAACTTCTTGAGGAGATGTAGCTTTAGAATTATAACCACTACAAATTAAGCCGGGCTTCATTCCAAGTTTTATCAATTTTTCTAATACCCAAATAACTAGTGGTGTTTTTCCTGTACCCCCAATTGTTATATTCCCAATAACTACTAACGGTACTTTCATCTTGATTGATTTAAAAATGCCACTTTTATAAGCATAGGTTCTAAAAGCAATTATTAAAAAATAAATAAAACTTAGTGGAAGTAAAAGTAAAATCCAGGAAGATTTTTCATAATACTGTTTGTTTAGTATCTGATGAATTGATCTCAAATTAACTAAAGCCTTTTTTATATAATCTAAAGTAATGTTTCTTTGATTTTAATAAGCTTTGATGTGTACCAATTTCAACTATTTCTCCGTTGTCAATAACTACTATCCTATCAGCATTTATTATAGTACTTAGTCTATGGGCAATGACAATAGTTGTGCGGCCCTTCATTAAATTATCTAATGCTTCCTGAACAAATTTTTCTGATTCAGAATCCAGGGCAGATGTTGCTTCGTCTAACAATAAAATTGGCGCATTTTTTAAGATAGCTCTTGCAATAGCTATTCTTTGTTTTTGTCCACCAGACAAACGGACGCCCCTACCCCCTATTTTATGATTAAAGCCATCAGGAAGTTTGTCAATAAACTCAATTGCATTTGCAGCTTTTGCTGCTTTCCTAACTTTTTGAGAATTAACTTTATTTAAACTGCCATAGGCAATATTATTATAAATAGTGTCATTAAATAAAATAGTGTCTTGACTAACAAGAGACAAATGATGCCTAAGGTCACTTAATTTAATTTGATTTATATCAGTATTATCTATAAGTATGGATCCTGATTCTAAATCATAAAATCTAGGTATTAAATTAATCAAAGAGGTTTTTCCTCCACCAGACTTACCTACTAGTGCAATCTTTTCTCCAGGTTTTATTATAAGATTAATATTTTTTAGAACAGACTTTTTTATTTTTTCATAAGAAAAAGAAACTTTTCTAAATTCAATATGGCCGTAAATTTTCTTTAAAGTTTTTTTACCAACATCAATTTCTTTTTTTTCATCCATTACACTAAATATACTTTTAGCTGCAGCAATCCCAATCTGAATTTGTTCATTTATTGCTGTTAATTTCTTTATTGGTGAAATTAGCATCAATAAAGCGCCAACAAATGCTGCAAATTCTCCTGGTGTAAAGCGGCCAACGGAATAATAAACAACTAACGCAAGAGAGATTGAAGCTAGCACCTCTATTACAAAACCATTTGTGCCTGATAGTTGAGCTAATTTTGTTTGCATTTTTCTATTACGAATTACTATTTCAGCAAATTTTTTAAATTCAAAAAGGCTTGATTCAAAAATTTTCACAATACGTTGACCAGAAATTGCCTCTTCTGATGCGCTTGTCATATCACCCATTGTTGTTTGCACCTCACTACCGGCTTTTCTTAGCTTTGGTGATACAAGTCTTAAATAAAATGCCATTAATGGTGCCATTAATGCAAATATAAATGTTAAGACCCAATCTAAATAAATCATATAGCTAACAATGCCAATTATAGTAAGGCTCTCACGGATAGACTCCAATGCAACTTTCGTAGCAATAAAAGATAATTGCTCTGTTTCATATGTAAGCTTTGACACAATATTGCCTGAAGCATTAGAATCAAAATAAGTTATGGGGAGTACCATTAATTTTTTAAAAGCATCAAAACGTAGATCTTCAACAATTTTTCTTGATACCCATCTCATTGAGTAACCTGAGACAAAACCAGATAACGCTCTTATTGTCATTAATATTACTAGAGCTATAGAAAGAAAAATAGAATTAGAAGCTTGCTCCACAAAACCTTCATCTGTTATTTTTTTTATTAAAGCAAGAAAGCCTGTATTTGTTAACGCCAAAATAACTAAAGAAAAAATACTAACAAATAAAGTCCATTTATATTTTAACGCGTAACTGAAAATCCTAGAATAGATTTTCTTAAATTCAGCTAATGAAACTTTAGTCGTTTGTTCTTTCGACATAAAAATATAAACACTTTTTGGTTAATTAATTTTTGTAGAAAATGTAATCTTTGTTAAACCAACTTGTCGAGAAGCCTCCATAACATTAATTACAGATTGATGAGATGCTAGTGCATCTGCATTTATAACTAATGGGCTATCTATCTTATTAGCAGATATTTCTTTTAATTTGATTATTAATTCGGCTACAGTCGAAGCATTGATTGGTTTCTCATTTATTGCATATTGGCCATCTTTACTTACTGTCACATTAATATGCTCTGGATTTTTATCGACCATATTTGCTTCTGCTATTGGGAGATTAATTTTTAATTGGCTAAAACGTGCAAATGTTGTACTAACTACCAAAAAAATAATAATAACAAGTAATACGTCAATTAGAGGAATAAAATTGATTTCTAAATCATCACTTTTTTTGCCTTTTTGAAAATTCATTTAATGCTCCTTACTTTCGTTGGCCATTAATAATTTCTACTAATTTAATTGCTTGTTGTTCCATTTCTACTACAAGGTTATCAATCTTAGATCTAAAAAAACGATAAGCAATCATTGCTGGAACAGCAACAACAATTCCCCCAGCAGTATTATATAATGCAATTGAAATGCCTCGTGCAAAAACAGCAACATCATGTCCACTACTAGTAAATGAGCTAAATAATTCAACCATACCAATAATAGTCCCAAATAATCCCAGCAACGGAGCAACTGTTGCAATAGTCCCTAAGGTAGAAAGATATCTCTCTAATTTATGGTTGACTGCTCTTCCAGTTTCCTCAATAGCTTCTTTAATAATTTCAGAAGAGTTATTATAGTTATTTAATGCACTTGCAAAAATTTCACCTAGCATTGAATGATTTTGTAAAGATCTAATGGCTTCTTTCTTTACGCCATCTTTTGTTATCATTTTTTGAACTTCAGAAAGTAAATTATCTGGAGCAATAATGTTTGATCTTAATGCCCAAATCCTTTCAAATATTATTGCTACGGCGATAATAGAAGCAAAAATTAAAGGCCAAATTGGCCAGCCTGCTGCATTAATAATATCCAACACTATATGTTTCTCCTATTTTTATTGATTAAATAATGATTATACTAGCTCACGGTAATTTTACTCTGAACTAAATTATAAATTTTACTCATTTTTTTTGCTAGAGAAATATCATGAGTTACTAAAATAATAGATGTTTTCAACTCATCTGCAAGCTCCAAAAATATATCAAAAACTTTATTAGCATTTTTATTATCTAAATTTCCAGTTGGTTCGTCAGCCAAAATAATATCGGGTGAAGTAATAATTGCTCTTGCAATAGATACTCTTTGTCTTTCTCCACCTGATAATTCATGTGGATAGTGATTAATTCGATTTTCAAGCGCCAATTTTTTTACAACTAAAGATAATTGAGAGGAATGTGTATCAGTCAACTTCCCTCGAATTATAAATGGCATCATCATATTCTCAAGAGCTGTAAAATCTGGCATTAGGTGATGAAATTGGTATATAAATCCTAAGCTATTATTTCTTAATATGCACAGCTCATTGGGCTCTAAAGTCATTAAATCTTTATCTAATAATTTTATTTGGCCACTATCAGGTTTTTCAAGACCAGCCATTAAATGTAGTAAAGTACTTTTACCACTTCCAGATACCCCTGTTATTGCAATCTTCTCTCCAGCCTTAACTGACAAATTAATATTATTTAATACAGGCTGATCTAAACCAGGAAATGATTTTGTTAATTGATTAATTTTTAATTTTGTTTGTTTATTCATATTTTAAAGCAGTTGCAGGTTCAATTTTTGTTGCTCTTATACTGGGATAAATTGTGGCGATGATGGATAAAAATAAACTCATAGAGCCTATAAAAATTACATCATTTAAAAGAAGTTTTGATGGTACTACAGAAATATAGTAAATTTCTTTTGATAAAAACTGCACTTCAAATAAACTTTCAATAAAAGGAATAATCACATCAATATTTAACGATATTAATGTTCCTAATAGTATTCCTAAGAAAGTTCCAACAATACCAATTAAAATCCCCTGCCAAATAAAAACTAATAAAATACTTTTTTTTGTTGCTCCCAATGTTCTTAAAATTGCAATGTCAGATTTTTTTTCAGTAACACCCATAACTAGTGTAGAAATAATATTAAATGCAGCAACTGCAACAATTAGGGTTAGGATAATAAACATTACTTTTTTTTCCATTTGAATTGCAGCAAATAAATTAGCATGCTGCCTAGTCCAATCTGTTACAACAAAATTGTCTAGGGAGTCAAACGTTTCTGTCATTAAAAATGCAGTCTTTCTTGTTTGATTTAAATCTTTTAACTTAACTCTAAGTCCAGAAACAAAGGTATCCATTTGAAATAAAGTCTGTGCATCATTTAAATGAATCAAAACTAAACCAGCATCATATTCATACATTCCAACCTCAAAAATACCTTTAATCTTAAATTGTTTAAGACGAGGTAGCATACCTATTGGTGAGTAATTAGCTTGGGAACTAATCAAAGAAATTTTATCTCCAATTGATAATCCAAAATATCTAGCAATATCAGAACCAATTAAAATCTCATATTTATTTTTAAGGAGATTAAAATCCCCCCCCCTCCTTAATCTTTAAATTTAAATCACTTACTTTGGGCTCCAAGCTAGGATCAATTCCTCTAACTATTACTCCTCGATTATATTTACCAAGGGATAGCATTGCTTGATTATTTGTAAATGGTGCAATGGCTGATATATTTTCTAAATCATCAAGATTTGATTTAAGTTGCCTCCAATCTTTTAGATTTTCACCTATCTTTACAACTTCAATGTCGGATGCAACACTTAATATTTTGCTTTGTAATTCAGACTTAAAACCATTCATTACTGAAAGTACAACAATTAATGCCATAACTCCTAAAGTAATTCCAATAACACTGGTTAAAGATATAAAAGAAATAAAATTTCTACCTTTAAGACGTGTATATCTCAAAGCTATCCAAAATTCGTAGAAATTATTTTTAAGAAAATTTATAATCATATTATTTTTAAACTTGACTCGTAGCATTCTGCTAGAATTATGTCATGTTTACAGGAATAATTGAATCTGTTGGGCAAATCACATCACTTAATAGCACACAAGGTGATTTTGAAATTGAAATTAAATATGAATCTTCATGCCTAAGTGATATATCACTTGGAGATAGTATCTCAGTTAATGGTATATGCCTAACGGTTAAAAAATTTAACGAAAGCTTTATCTATTTTGATCTTTCAAATGAAACTATATCAAGAATTTCAGAGCTTAAGGTTGGTGAAATGGTTAATCTTGAAAGTTCTTTAAGGGTTAACAGTAAAATATCAGGTCACTTTGTTTTTGGTCATATTGATGGGATAGCTAAATTAACAAAAAATAATAAAAGAAGTCGAAGTGAGGAATGGACAGTAAAACCACCGAAAAAACTTATGAAATATATCTCTGAAAAAGGATCGATATCAATTAATGGAGTTAGTCTTACAGTTAATTCTGTTCAAGAAGATACATTTAAGATTAATCTAATACCATACACACTTAAACATACTACATTCAAGAATTTTGATATTGGCAATAAAATGAATATTGAAGTCGATATGCTTGCTAGATATGTAGAAACTATTTTGAAGAAATCATAATAAAATGAATACAACAGAAGAAATTATAGAAGAACTTAAAAATGGAAAAATGGTTATCTTGGTTGACGATGAAGATAGAGAAAATGAAGGTGATTTAGTCTTAGCAGCTGAATTTACTTCTCCCAATGATATTAATTTTATGTCTAAATATGGAAGGGGTTTAATTTGTTTAACGCTAACCGAAGAAAAGTGTAAAAAACTAAAGTTACCCTTAATGGTTCAAGAGAATGAAGGAAAATTAGGTACAAATTTTACAGTATCAATTGAGGCTGCTAAAGGAGTTACAACTGGAATTTCTGCAGGTGACAGAGCTAAAACAATAACTGCTGCAATATCAAAAAATGCAAACCACAAAAGTATCGTTAGGCCTGGTCATATTTTCCCATTAATTTCTCATCCAGGAGGTGTTCTTTATAGAGCTGGGCATACTGAAGCTGGTTGCGATCTTGCAGAGCTTGCAAACTTAGAGCCTGCTTCTGTTATATGCGAGATTCTAAATGAAGATGGGAGTATGGCTCGTTTACCAGAATTAATTAAGTTTTCAAAAGAGCATGATATAAAAATTGGTACAATTGCTGACTTAATAGAGTTTAGAAGTAGAAAAGAAAAACTTATCAAGAAAATAAGTGAGCAGAAAATTGATACCGATTATGGACAAATGCAGCTCTTACTTTATTCTGATTTGCTATCCAAAAACTCTCATTTAGCACTTGTAAAAGGAAAAATTAGTGCTGGAGATGAGGTTTTAGTCAGAGTTCATGCTCCACTATCTATTCTTGACTTTATTGATAAAAACACACATCATTCATGGCCGCCTTTAAAAGCATTAGAAGAAATTAGCAAATCACCTAATGGCGTAATTATTTTTCTTAACTATCAAGAATCACAAAATAAAATTTCTAATATTTTAGAAACTATAAATATACCTACTGACAATACAAATGATTTAAGAAATTATGGAATTGGATCGCAAATCCTCGTTGACTTAGGCGTAAAGAAAATGAAATTGCTGGCATCACCAAGAAAAATGCCAAGTATGATAGGTTATGGCCTTCAAGTTACTGAATTTATTGAAAATAATTAGTCTAATTTTATTTATTCCATGATAAAATAAGGAGTTGATTACATTAAAACAAAATTTAAATTGTAAATTTTCCAAAAAGGGTTCTAACCCTTTTTTTTTAAACCAATCTCTTTTTTTACTTTACCATGCTTGATCAAATAGCAAGAAAATTAGAAGGGAATATTTTATCTTTTGACTTTGGAGAAAGAAGAATTGGAGTTGCCATTGGAAACAGTATTACAAAAAATTCCCACCCTTTAGAAACTATAGATACCCCTAAGAATATAGAAAGATATAAAATTATTGGGTCATTAGTAAGAACATGGGAGCCAATTAAATTAGTTATAGGCTACCCATTAAATGAAGATGGAACCATTTCTAAAATGAGCTTACTAGCAAAGAAATTTGGTATGAAATTACGAAATAAATATAATATCCCAATAGTAATGATAGATGAAAGATTTACTTCTTCCGAAGCTAATCTAGAATTAAAAAAATTTGAAAAAAACTTTAAAAAAAGAAAAATTGTTGTAGACCAAGTTGCTGCAATGATAATACTCGACTCTTTCTTTCAAGAGAATAATAATGAAAATATCAATACAAATTTTCAAGAGGCTTTATGATGAAAAATCTTCAACAAAGTGAAAATAAAAAACTTCAACATCTTTTGTCAATTAAAGGTTTAGATAAAAAAATTATTGAACAAATATTTGACGATGCTGATATGTTCCTTGAAAAAGAAGTTACGGAATTACACAATCACGCATCCTTAAATGGAAAAACGGTTTGTAATCTTTTCTTTGAAAATAGTACCCGTACTCAAACTACATTTGAAATTGCTGCCAAAAGATTGTCAGCAAATGTTATAAATTTGGACATAGCAACATCATCACAATCTAAAGGCGAATCGATCCTTGATTTAGTAAATAATCTAATTGCCATGAGTGTTGATATTTTTGTTATTAGGCACTCCGAACCTGGCATACCAGAATTAGTTGCCAGGAATATTAAATCTAATGCTCATATTATTAATGCTGGTGATGGTGATAGAGAGCATCCAACCCAAGGACTTTTAGATGCTTTTACAATAAGGAAATTTAAAAAAAGTTTTTCTAACCTTAAGGTTGCAATTGTTGGAGATATTCAACATTCTAGAGTGGCAAAATCAGAGATTAGTATTTTATCGACACTTGGGACAAAAGAAATTCGAGTCATCGGACCAAAAACTCTAATGCCAGATAATATTGAAGATATGAATGTTAATGTTTTTCACACAATGGAAGAAGGATTAAATGATGTTGATGTTGTAATGATGTTAAGGATTCAAAAAGAACGTATGAGTAATAATACTATTCCATCAGAAAGTGAATACTTTAAAAATTTTGGGCTTAATCAAAAACGCCTTAAAAATGCTAAAGATGATGCTTTAGTCCTACATCCAGGCCCAATTAACAGAGGAGTTGAAATTGAGTCTGAGGTTGCAGATGGAAAACAATCAGTAATTCTAGAGCAAGTTAAACATGGAATAGCAATAAGAATGGCTGTAATGACTATGATGATAGATAAAAAATAAGAAGATTTTTAAAAATACATACTATTATTTTATGTATATAATATAAGAAATTAAATTTGATTCGATCAAGGGGAAAATCGATGTTAGAAAAACTAATTAATGCTCTACTGGGTAGAGATTCTAAAACGACTCCAGTAGCTAAAAAGAAAACAGTAGCTAAAAAGAAAAAAGTAGATAAAAAGAAAAAAGTAGCTAAAAAGAAAACAGTAGCTAAAAAGAAAACAGTAGCTAAAAAGAAAACAGTAGCTAAAAAGAAACCAGTAGCTAAAAAGAAAACAGTAGCTAAAAAGAAACCAGTAGCTAAAAAGAAAAAATAGTAAATGGATAATTAAATCAAAAACCAAGCTAAATAGCTTGGTTTTTTTGATTTATACATATGTCGGAAATTAAAAAAAATATAAATAGTATTAAAGAAAAACTTAATCTACATACCTCAAAAGTAGAAGAAAAAATTCGTATGGTTGCAGTAAGTAAGGGTCAAGATCAATCTAAAATTAGAGAAGCATTTGATTCTGGTCAATATATTTTCGGAGAAAATTATCTCCAAGAAGCAATTAACAAGCAGGAGGCTCTTACAGATCTTAGTATTGAATGGCATTTTATAGGGCCAATACAAAGTAATAAATGTAAATTAATAGCAGAAAGTTTTTCTTGGGTCCAGAGTATAGATCGGATAAAAGTGGCAAATAAATTAAATGATTCACTAAAAAATCATGCTTCACTAAATATTTGTTTGCAAGTTAATATTAGTAATGAAGATAGTAAAAGTGGGGTTAAAATAAATGAGATAGATTCATTAGCAAAGTATATTAATGATTCAGATAAATTAATATTAAGAGGTCTTATGGCGATCCCCTCAAATACAAGCGATGAAGAAATCCTTAGAAATGAATATAAACAATTAAAAGTTATATATGAAGATCTTAAAAAAAATTATTCATCAGTTGATACTCTATCAATGGGGATGTCAAACGACTACTTGTTAGCTATTGAAAATGGGGCTAATCTTGTACGAATAGGAAGTAAAATTTTTGGTAAAAGAACATAATGGCTAAAAGAAAAAAAAGAGATTTTTATTTTTTTGGATTCGGAAATATGGCTCAGGCTATTTATCAGAGAATGGATAAAGAAGCTTACGGAAAGATATATGTTATTGAAAAGTCTGATGAAGTAATAGTAGAACTTAAAAAAGCTAGAGGGGTGAATTCTAAAAGTGAGGATTTTAAGCTAAGTCGGAACACTATAATAGTGGAAGATCAAGAATACTTTTATATGAGTAATTTTGACATTTTTCTGATAGCAGTAAAACCATCAGACATAGAAGCCTTATGTAAAACCCAGCTAACAAAAGAATTATTCGATATGGAAGAGCAGCCATTTATAATTTCAATTGCCGCAGGCGTTACAACTGGAACCATAGCGAAATACTTAGGTGGTTATGGTGCAGGGAAGCTTATAAGAGCAATGCCCAATTTATGCGCAAAAAAGGGTATGGCAATGACAGGCCTTTATGGAGATCCTTATTATTTTGAGAGTGGTACTTCTTCAGAAGGAAAACTAATCTCTGAAATTTTTAAGTCAATTGGACAGGTTTTATGGGTAGATAAGGAATCAGAACTTGATTCTATAACTGCTATATCAGGTAGTGGGCCTGCTTACATTTACTACATCATGAATGCAATGATTGAAGCTGCTCAGGAACTCGGGCTAGAGAAAAGTGTTGCACAAAAACTGGTAGCGCAAACCATTATCGGAGCTGGTGATACAGGAAAAGATATTAATGATCTAGGGTATGAAATTATAAAAGTATCCTCAAATGGTGGTACAACTGAAAAAGCTATTGATATTTTCAAACAAAAAAAATTAGATATCATTATTAAGCAAGCGGTAAAAGCTGCTCATAAAAGATCTAAAGAACTCAGTAAGTAGTGAAGTTATGAAGAAAAATATTGTTGTAGGACTTTCAGGTGGAGTTGATTCAGCCGTCACAGCATGGCTCCTTAAAGAAGAAGGATATAAAGTTACTGGTCTTTTCATGCAAAATTGGGAAGATGATAATGATGATGAATATTGCACTAGCAAACAAGATTTAATCGATGCGGTTTCAGTTGCAGAAAAAATTGGAATTGATATAGAAGTTGTTAACTTTGCAAAAGAATATAAAGAAAAAGTCTTTTCCCTTTTTATTAATGGTTTAGAAAATGGCGTCACTCCTAATCCCGATATCTTATGTAATTCAGAAATTAAATTTAATGCTTTTCTTAATCATGCAATTAGTATGGGTGCTGATAGGATAGCAACGGGTCATTACGCAAAGGTAAAAGAAGTAGAAGGTCTTTTCCACTTATTAAAAGGCGATGATGGAACAAAGGATCAAAGTTATTTTCTTTATAGACTTAATCAGTCACAACTTTCTAAATCAATATTTCCCCTTGGTCATTTATTAAAATCTGAAGTTAGAAATATAGCAAAAGATAACGGTTTACATAATTATTCTAGAAAAGATTCAACAGGTATATGCTTTATTGGTGAGAGACCATTTGCTGAATTCCTAAGTGGTTATATTAAAAAAAATACTGGAGATATTAAGGATTTAGAAGGAAATATTATAGGTCAGCATGATGGAATTAACTTTTATACTATAGGACAAAGGCAAGGATTAAAAATTGGTGGTATGAAATCTGGTAATGGAGCCCCATGGTTTGTTGTTGATAAAAAAATTAAAGAGAATGAAATAATCGTTGGTCAGGGTCATGAGCACCCCCTTCTTTTTAAGGACGGCTTAATTGCTAATGACTTTAACTGGATTTTAAATAAAAATCCAAAAACTAATTGGGTCTACTCTGCCAAAACTCGTTACCGCCAAAATGATGACCCATGTGAAATTGATAAAATTAATGGTAATAAATTAAATGTAATCTTTGGCCAAAAACAACGAGCAATAACCCCAGGTCAGTCAGTGGTAATATATGAAAGCAATGTTTGTTTGGGTGGTGGAGTTATTGAGAAGTCAATTAACCAAGAATAAGAGTATGAACAAAAGCAAAAAACTTACCTTTAATAAAAAAATATTAAACAATGCAATTAAAATAAATGTATTAGCCGCTATTAAAGAAGATTTAAAGAATAATGACAAAAGCTCAAATATATTACCTATCAAAACTAAAGGTATTGCAAAAATTTTAGCTAAACAAAATGCAATATTATGTGGTTCTCCGTGGGTAAATTATTGTTTTAATCGGATAGATAAAAATATAAAAGTTAGGTGGCATTTTGATGAAGGCTCAAAGATAAAAAATGGTGATGAAATCTGTACAATTTCAGGCAACTATAATCGAATTTTAATGGGGGAACGAATCGCTATAAATTTTCTTCAAACACTTTCTGGAACTGCCTCAACCGCTAATATGATGAATCTAAAAATTAGAAGATATAAAGCTAAGCTGTTTGATACAAGAAAAACCATTCCTGGACTTAGGGTAGCACAAAAATATGCTGTCCAAATAGGAGGTGCATTTAATCAAAGGTTTGGCCTTTATGATAAAGTTTTAATTAAAGAAAATCATATAAAATCTATTGGGGGTGTAACTGAAATTCTTAAAATAGCTAAAAAAAAATATTCACTTAAAGAAATTCAAATTGAAGTTGAAAACCTTTCAGAGTTTAAAGAGGCAATAGATCTAGGGGCCAGAAATATTTTATTAGATAACTTTTCATTAAAAAACTTAAAGAAAGCAGTACAGATAAACAAAATGGGAGCTTTATTGGAGGCATCTGGTGATATTGGAATTAATAACATTGTCGATTATGCAAAAACTAAAGTAGACAGAATTTCTATGGGCGCTCTTACAAAAAATATCAAGTCTGTCGATTTTACTATGTTTATGGAGATTAAATAAATTTAGTTAAGCTTGACGAAAGCCTTACATAAACTGTATTCTAGAGCTTTTATAAAATCTATATTTTATCAATGAAACCTGAAATCATAACTGGTGCAGAAATCACTATTCGCTCCCTTCAAGAAGAAAATGTTGAATTCGTTTTTGGCTATCCTGGAGGTGCTGTTTTAAATATTTATGATGCTATTCATCAGCAAAATAAATTCAAGCATGTTTTAGTTCGTCACGAACAGGCAGCCGTTCATGCAGCTGACGCTTTTTCTAGAGCGACAGGTAAAGTTGGTGTTGCTTTGGTAACCTCGGGGCCAGGAGCTACAAATGCAGTAACAGGAATTGCTACTGCACATATGGATTCAATACCAATGGTTATTATAAGTGGGCAAGTTCCAACCCATGCTATTGGATCAGATGCCTTCCAAGAATGCGATACTGTAGGAATTACAAGACCCTGTGTTAAGCATAATTTCTTAGTTAAAGATGTTAAAAAAATTGCGAGCACAATTAAAAAAGCATTTTTTATTGCCTCTACAGGTAGGCCTGGTCCTGTTTTGGTCGATATTCCAAAAGATATTACTACTGAGACCACAGAATTTCTCTACCCAAAAACTATTGAGATGCGATCTTATAATCCAGTTGTAAAGGGGCATTCAGGTCAAATTGGTAAAGCTATTGATCTTCTTATAAGTGCTAAAAAGCCCATGGTTTATTCTGGAGGTGGTGCGGTCCTTGGTGATGCAGCAGAATCTCTCACAAAATTAGTTAAAAAATTAGATCTTCCTATTACCAACACTTTAATGGGTCTTGGTGGCTTTCCTGCATCAGATAAAAACTTTTTGGGAATGTTAGGTATGCACGGTACTTATCAAGCCAATATGGCTATGCAAGAATGTGACGTTTTATTAGCGGTAGGGGCTCGTTTTGATGATCGAGTAATTAGTAATCCTGAGCATTTCTTAAAGAATCCAAAAAAAATTATTCATATTGATATTGACCCGGCTTCTATTTCTAAACGAGTCAAAATAGATATTCCTATCGTTGGAGATGTTGATTTAGTTTTGATTGATCTTCTAAAGGCCTATCAAGGTCTAGAAAAAAATCATAACAAAAAACTGATCTCCCCATGGATGGAGAAAATAAAAAGTTGGAGTGACACTAATTGTATGGCCTATAAAGATGATGGCTCGGTTATAAAGCCACAGTTGGTTGTACAAAAATTACATGAAGTGACTAAAGGAGATGCATTTATTACATCTGACGTTGGTCAACATCAAATGTGGGCTGCTCAATATTATCCTTTTGATAAGCCGAGAAGATGGATTAATTCTGGTGGACTCGGAACAATGGGAGTTGGTTTACCATACGCAATGGGCTGCCAGCTTGCCTTTCCTGAATCACAAGTTGCTTGTGTCACAGGTGAAGCTTCAATTCAAATGTGTATTCAAGAGCTTTCTACTTGTAAACAATATAATCTTCCAATTAAGATTATTACTCTCAATAATCGCTACATGGGAATGGTAAGGCAGTGGCAAGAATTTTTTTACGGAAATAGATATGCTGAATCATATGTAGACGCCCTTCCTGACTTTGTTAAACTTGCAGAATCTTATGGGCATATTGGTATGAAAATAGAAAAATATTCAGATATTGAAGATGCCCTAAAAGAAGCTTTTAGCCCAAAACTAAAAGAACGTTTAGTATTTATGGATTTTATAACTGATGAAACTGAAAATGTATTCCCAATGATTCCAAGCGGTAAAGGGCTCTCTGAAATGATTTTAGCTGATGATGAATAAATGAGGCATATAATTTCACTTTTGATGGAGAATGAATCAGGGGCACTTTCACGCGTGTCTGGATTATTTTCAGCTAGAGGATATAATATTGAGTCGTTAAATGTCGCTCCAACCGAAGATGAAACTTTATCGAGAATGACTATTGTTACTAGTGGTTCAAATGAAGTAATTGAGCAAATAATTAAGCAATTAAATAAGCTAGTTGACGTTGTAAAAGTTCTTGATCTTAACGATGGGAGACACATTGAGCGAGAATTAATGATAGTAAAAGTTAAAGCAACAAGTAAGTACCGCGATGAAGTAAAAAGAATTAGTGATACATTTGGTGGGAGAATAATTGAAATGGCTGAGACAACCTTTACAATTGAGCTAACGGGACCAACTAGCGAACTAGATGATTATCTTGATAGTTTGGAAAAATCATCGATAATTGAAACTGTAAGAACTGGGGCACTTGGAATTGGTCGCGGAGATAGAATACTTAAAATATAATATTTAAAGGAAAGATATGAAGGTTTATTACGATAAAGATGCAGATTTAAGTGTTATCAAAAATATGAAGGTTGCAATTCTGGGTTATGGCTCTCAGGGTCATGCGCATGCTAATAACCTAAAAGATTCTGGTGTTGATGTTGTTGTGGGCTTGCGCGAAGGCTCGAATTCGTCAAACAAAGCAAAATCAGCTAACCTTAATGTTAAGTCAGTCTCAGAAGCAACTTCTTGGGCAGATTTAGTTATGATTCTTGCCCCTGATGAATTTCAAGGGAAGATATACTCAGAAACTATTGAGCCAAATATAAAACAAGGGGCAACTCTAGCATTTGCTCACGGATTTAATATTCATTTTGGTCAAATTAAACCAAGAGTAGATTTAAACGTAATTATGATTGCGCCAAAAGCACCTGGTCATACTGTTCGCTCTGAATTCGAAAAAGGTGGTGGAATACCAGACTTAATTGCAATCCAACAAGATGCGACTGGTAATGCAAAAGATATTGCCCTCTCATATGCTTCAGCAATTGGTGGTGGAAGAACTGGGATTTTAGAAACAACCTTTAAGGATGAAACAGAAACAGACTTATTTGGTGAGCAAGTAGTCTTGTGTGGAGGTACAACTGCTCTAGTTCAAGCAGGTTTTGAAACACTAGTAGAGGCAGGATACGAACCTGAAATGGCATATTTTGAATGCCTTCATGAATTAAAATTGATTGTTGATTTAATGTATGAAGGTGGTATTGCTAATATGCGATACTCAATTTCAAATACAGCTGAATATGGAGATGTGACCAGAGGCTCTAGAATTGTTAACTCTGAGACAAAAACTGAAATGAAAAAAATTCTAGGTGAGATTCAAGATGGGTCATTTGCTAAAGAATTCGTAAGTAATGTGGGAGATTTGCCAGCAAGACGTGAAAAGCAAAGGCAACATCAAATAGAACAAGTTGGAGAATCACTTCGCTCAATGATGCCATGGATTAAAAAAATTGTAGACAAGTCAAAAAATTAATTGAATAAGAACTCAACTTATCCAATTATAGCCAAAGAAGGCTGGTTATTTCTTTTTATTTCTATTTCAGCAAGCCTAATTATAGCTTTGTGGAGTTTAAAAGCATCGATACCTTTGTGGATAATATCTGTATTTATTCTACAGTTTTTCCGAGATCCAACTAGAACGATACCTAAAGGTAAAAATTTAATTGTATCAGCCGCAGATGGTCGTGTTATTTCGATAGAAAAAACAACAGATCCATATAAAAAAAGAAGAGCAATAAAAGTTAGTGTATTTATGAATGTTTTCAATGTTCATTCTAACAAAGCACCTGTCGAGGGAGTAATTATTGATAAATGGTACTTTCCTGGAAAATTTTTTAACGCTTCTTTATCAAAAGCATCTTTAGAAAACGAGCGTTGTGTATTATTAATTGAAACAAAAGATAAGGAATTAATTACTTGTGTGCAGATTGCTGGATTAATTGCACGAAGAATTTTATGTTACAGAGAAATAAATGATATTGTTAAAAGAGGTGAGCGATATGGTTTTATAAAATTTGGATCTCGTGTAGATTTGTACCTACCAGAAAATTCAAAAATTAAAGTAACACTTGGCCAGAAAGTTAAGAGTTGTCAATCAATAATAGCAGAATTATATTAGTCTTTAATCAAGATAACTAGACAATTCATTTAAAGCCTTCTTGTAAACTTCACTTTTAAAATCAATAACTTGCTCTAATGGCGACCAAAAATTATTCCATCTCCATGAATCAAACTCTGGTTTTTCAGAATTTGTTAAAAAAATATCGGAATCTTTGCCAATAAATTTTAACAAAAACCATATTTGCTTTTGCCCTTTGTAGCGATTATAACCATCACGCCTTAACCATTTTCTAGGAACATCATATCTTAACCAATTTTTTGTTTGCCCAATAATTTCAACATGATCAGGAGTCAAGCCAACCTCCTCCATTAATTCTCGATACATTGCATCTTTAAGACTTTCTCCCTCATTTACTCCACCTTGAGGAAATTGCCAAGCATCCTCAGCTACCCTTTTTGCCCATAAAACTTTATTCTCACCATTTAAAATAACAATAGCTACATTCGGCCTATACCCTTCTTCATCAATCATAATGTTATCCTTAGCATATGTTCTATTTTTCCATAAATAAAAAATTATGAAAAGCTTGTTTTTATGAATTCTTATAATACAAAAATTACTTTAATTATATTATTAAGTTTTTTTCTGTCATTAATTTATTTTTATGATGATTTTTTTGAAATACATCCAAAGGCTTATATAACTAATCAAGGTGATAATACTGTTTCGGTAGTTGATCTAAATGCTCTTGAGGTTATAAAAACTATAAAAGTAGGAATTGCTCCACTTGGAATAACAATTTTAAAAGAAAAAAACCTTAGCTTTATTGGTAATGTTGGCACTGATGATATTTCTGTAATTAATACACGTACAGATCAGATCATTAAAACAATAAAATTAAATACTGCTCCTTTGAGTTTAACATCGAGTCCTGATGAAACAAAGGTATATGTAACCGATTGGTTTAAGAATAATATTCTAATTATATCGGTTAAAGAAATGAAAGTTATTGATTCATTTAAAGTTGGAAAAACACCTTCAGGTGTAATCTTTAATGAAAAGTATAACTATCTAATTGTAACGAACAGAGATTCAAATAGTGTTGAGATTTACAATAAAAATAACAATCTAATCAAGAAACTAGAGACTGGAAAGCACCCATTTGGGGTTTATACTAAAGGTAAATATGCCTATACCGCAAATGTATATGATGACACAGTTACTGTTATTGACCTTGAAAATTGGTCTTCAAAAGTAATTAAAGTTGGAGCTCATCCATATAACATGTTAACTCATAATAATTTAGGTATTGTAACAAATACAATAGATGACTCATTAAGTATTATTGATCTTAAAATAAATAAAGAAATTAAAACAATAAATACAGGTGAGACTCCCGAAAATTTAGATATCCATCAAAAATTAAATATGCTTGTGGTCACAAATTGGGGAAGTGATTCAATTTCAGTATATGATCTTAAAAACTTAACTCTAATAAAAGAAATTAAAACAGGTGCCCAAAGTCGCTCTTTTGGAGATTTTATACTTCAATAAAGGTTTTATAGTAATATGTGAAATTAATTTTTAATTATCAAAGGATTTATCAAATGAGAAAATTTATTTTAACTTTATTAGCATTAACGTTTTCCATGTCAATTTTTGCTCATGGTCCAACACCTCAAAAAGTCCAAGAATCGATTACTGTAAGTGTTACTCCAGCCAAAGCATGGTCAACTGTAAAAGACTTCTCTAGCTTTAAAAAAATTATGAAAATTCGATCTTTTGACGATGAAATCATGAAAATAAAATATGAAATGTTAAAAAAGGATGGGCCTTTTTCTGATTACAATGCTTACATTATTGTTAAAAAAGGGGCTAATGATAACGAGTCAGTTATTCAATGGACTGCAAGATTTTATAGAATCTACAAGTTAAATCCCCCTATTCCTGAGGGACAAGACGATGCCACTGCAAAAGCAGCTGTTAAGAAAATAGTTGAGTCTGGGCTTGCTAATCTAAAAAAATCTTTAGCTTCTAAATAATTTGAAAATTTCTAAAAGGCGGATTATTTAATCCGTTTTTTATGATTACAATAAATCCACAAAAAAATCCAAAAGCATTAATAGTCTGGCTTCATGGTCTTGGTGCTGACGAAAATGACTTTGTAGCGTTTATAAAAAGTTTAGAGCTTAATGATATTGAA
>JAOHSH010000014.1 GCA_028122555.1 Methylophilaceae bacterium | reverse complement strand
CAGCAGCCTTGATGGCATCTTTATTTTGTGTCAGCGGTAAGACAAACATAGCTGAATTACTAAAGGTTACGACTCCTACCATATCATTGGTTCTTGATTCAAAAAAATCAATAATTAACCTGCTTGCAGCCCCTGATTTTGTTTCACCAGCTTTTCCATCCGCACTAGCAAAAGGATCATCCATGGATGCACTTCTGTCTAGGACAAGTCCAATTTGAGCACCTTCACCTACTCGTTCAATAACTTTTTGATCAGAATAAGGTTCTGCTAAAAGTAAAATAAAAAGTCCTATAATAATTGAGCTTAAAATTTTTAATAAAAAACCTATTAAGAGAGAAGCATAATCTTGCGGAATCATTTTGTTCCAAGAGTAATTGTTGTTGTTAACCTGAAAGAGAATAAAAGGAATAAAAATCAACGGAAGAAAAAGTAAGACCCAAGAATTTATGAAGTTCATTTTATATATTAAATCTTTTTAAATCATTTTTATCAATGATAAGTTTACGCTCACAAAGTCTGCAATGAAGACTAAAGTGCTTTAACCATTCATACGCTTCTTTTTGATTAATTTTGGTATTTTTACCAAAGAAAATTGATCTTGAGAGTTGAAAAAAATCATTGATTTCACCTTCAATATTTTTAAACGATGCATTTTTTTTATATAAAAGATTTAAATTATCAATAAAAACTGTTTGACCATGTGAAGTATCGAGACCACCATGTAAGGCTTTTAAGAAGTTCTCTAAATTCTCTTGAGAAGAGTTAGTTTTTTTGAATTTACTATATATTTGACTAAATACTCTATTCTGACTTGGCCACCATGTATAGCGGCTATAAATATAAGACAATAGAAATAAACTAAATAATAAAACTATTGTAGAACCAATTTGAATCTTTTTATCTTTTGAGGGGTTAAGAAGAAAAGGACCTCGATAATCGCTCATATCATTTTCAACCTTTACAGCTCCAAAAATTGCAATTGGTGAAATTGCAAATGTAAAAGAAGGAATTCTAACCTTGTAAATATTATCGGGTTTCTCAGGATCAATTAAACGATAGTAATCTGCTGTTATAGCTGCAGGTTTCGCAAACTTATTATTTGTAAAAACTTGGTACGTAAGGTCTATATCATAGACAGTTTTTTCTTTAGTAATTACTTTTGAAAAAGCTGACTTTCTTAAAGTCATTCCTAGTAACTCACCTCTGTATCGTTTTTCGTAACCGACTATTGGAAGAGATTCTTCAATTAAAGAAAATGGTTTTAAAATTGTAAGATTAACTTTCCTTTCGATTAAGTCACCAATTGTGTACCCAACTTTTTGTTTAGGATCACTTACTTTAACAGAGATATATTTTAGATCTATATCTTTATATTTCTTGGGGTCCTCAAAGCTATTTGCTAACGAAGAATAAATAATTAATAAAGAAAGAATTAAAAAATTATGCATGATAGTGCTCATTGAAATATTTTGTCATTTCTAGTGCTTTAAATTCATCATTAACGAAGAAGGCTGGAGAATTGTATTTAAGAAATATTTTTTCTAATTCTTCTTTTCTTTTTTTAAATTGATCTTTGATTTTTTTTAACATTTTTTTTCTGAGAAAAATTGTCTTCTCTTGACCAGATTCAGGATCAATAACTGAAATAATCCCAAACCTAGGAAGATCTTCATATTCACTTTTATTCCACAGAATAATAGGAACTATTGTGTGCTTAGTAAGCCGAGATAGGCTATATTCGATATCTTTGCTAGGCATATGAAAGTCTGATATCAAAAATATTAATGTATGGTCTCTAGGTAGTATCCTAAAAACTCTTTTAAATCCTTCATGACCAGAGCCTTTGGAATTATGTATCTGAAGCTTATTTATCAGTAGTCGAGTTTTATGAGGGCGATATGAAAGAGGTGCCCACCATTGTGTTTCAGTTTGTTCATTAAAGCCAATAAAACCAAGAGCATCATTTTTGCTGGTTGCAGAATTTGATATTACTGTAGCTATCTCCGAAGCTAAGTTTAGTTTGGATTTCTTTAAACCATAATTCATACTTGATGATAAATCTGTTACCACCATAACCGGAGTTGTACTTCTTTGATTAAATATTCTTACATATATCTGTTCTAATGGATCACGCATTGATTGTCTTATGTCTATACGTCTAGGGTCTGGGTAGTCTATTAAATTGGAATGACCAGCAAATTCAATTCCCATACCTCTTTGGTCACTTTTATGTTGTCCAGGATGATGACCTTTTGTTCTCCAATTGATATGGTAATCAAATGTCTCGATATTATAATCCATTATGGAGCTGCTACTTTATTTAAAATTTGGTTGGTCAGTTCTCTAGCTATTTCTGTTCTTCTTAACTCATATACTGGATTGAAAACTAATCTGTGCGCAATGGTTTCATGAAATATTGAATGGATGTCTTCAGGAATTAGTGAAGTTCTATTATTTAGCCATGCATTTACTCTGGCACATTTCATCATCATACTAATACCTCTTGGGCTCGCTCCAGATATAATTAAGATTTTTATATCAATACCACTTATTTTTACTCCATAAAGCTCAGGGTTTGAGGTAGATTTCCACAGATTTAAAGCATATTCTTTAAGTTTTTTTGAAGCAGAAACATTGCTTTGTATGTCCTCAGATAATTGATTTAGTTTATCGAATTTTAATAAATCTGCTTTTGCACCTTGAATTAGTGTATCTGCATCATGAAATTTGGTATCAAAAACAAGATTTGTCATAATTTCATCTTGCTGAGGAATTACAATAGGAATTTCCATCATAAACCTATCTCGGGCAGCAGATGGAATTTCAAAAGTTTCCTCTTTTTCAACTTGATTTCGGTCAGCAAATACTAAAAGATGAGGGAATTCATATTCCTTATTAAATGCCGATAATGTTCTTTCAGCCATTATGCGCAGTAAAAGAGAGTGTACTTGAGGTCTTGCTCTATTAATCTCGTTAAAGAAAAAAATAGATAAATTTTCACCAGACTTTAACACTGGACCATCACTTACTCGTGGCTTACCATCTTCTCCTAGATATGTATGGTAAATCAAGTCATTTGGCATTAAATCAATTGTTCCCTCTATTCTTTGGTAACCACCTCCAATTGCCCTTGCAAATGCTTTTAGGAGAGTTGTTTTTCCAACCCCAACATCTCCTTCAAGAAGTACATGTCCTCTAGAAAATATAGCGTTAGTAATTAGTCTAATTGGTTCTTCTTGACCAACAATAACTTTGGAAATTTCGTTCTCTAAGGTTATTGCAAGTTTTCGCCAATCTGTAAGTTTTTGATCGCTCATTGTGATATATTCCTAGTAATTATTCCAGCAAAGGTTTGCACGTTAATTTAACATATTATCTAACTAATTGTGTACTAACAGAATCATTAATTTCATTAAATATAAAGGCTCTTATGAAGAAGGAAAGTTATACAAACGAGGAATTATTAGCTTGCGGTCGTGGCGAGTTATTCGGTGAAGGTAATGCTAGATTGCCACTACCTCCAATGCTAATGTTTGATAGGATTAATAAAATTACCAAAGATGGTGGAAAGTATAATAATGGCCAAATTATTGCAGAATTAGATATAAAGAAAGACCTATGGTTTTTCCAATGTCATTTTGATACAGATCCCGTTATGCCTGGCTGTCTTGGTTTAGATGCTATGTGGCAATTGTTAGGATTTTATTTAGGATGGAGGGGGGGCTTAGGTAAAGGAAGAGCTTTAGGTAGCGGGGAGGTTAAATTTGCAGGTCAAGTTTTGCCAACAGCAAAAAAAATTACATATCTGATTGACCTTAAAAGAGTTATTATGAGAAAACTAGTTATGGGTATAGCTGATGCAAAAATGGAAGTTGATGGAAGAGTAATTTATGAAGCAAATGATCTGAAAGTAGGTTTATTTATTCAAACTGATAATTTTTAAGGTAAGGATTTAGATATGCGAAGGGTTGTTATAACTGGAATGGGGATTGTGTCTAGCCTTGGTAATAATATTAATGAAGTTACTGAAAGCTTAAAAAATTCAAAATCTGGTATTACTTTTCAAGAAGAATATAAAAATAAAGGCTTAAGGTCACAAGTAGCAGGCTCAATTAATCTTAATAAAGAGGAGTTGATTGACCGTAAACTATTAAGGTTTATGGCTGATGGCCATGCATATGCATGGTTAGCAATGCAGGAGGCTATTAAAGATGCAAAACTGAATGAGGAACAAGTCTCTAATATACGGACAGGCTTAATTGTTGGTGCAGGTGGAACATCAACAGAAAGTATGCTTAATAGCACAGATATTTTAAAGGAAAAAGGTATTCGAAGAGTAGGGCCGTATATGGTTGTTAAAACCATGTCTAATGGCGTAACGGCATGTCTAGCTACTGGAGCCAAAATAAAAGGAATTAATTACAGCATTAGCTCCGCGTGTTCTACCAGTGCTCATTGTATTGGTAATGCCTATGAACAGATTCAAATGGGGAAACAGGATATTATTTTTGCTGGTGGGGCAGAGGAAGAGCATTGGACGATGAGCTTTTTATTTGATGCTATGGGTGCAATGTCATCAAATTTTAACGATAATCCTGAAAAAGCATCTAGAACTTTTGATTTAAAAAGAGATGGTTTTGTTATTTCTGGTGGTGGAGGCATTTTAGTTTTAGAGGATTATGATCATGCTATAGCACGAGAAGCAAAAATATATGCAGAAGTTACTGGATATGGAGCTACTTCGGATGGTTTTGATATGGTTGCTCCAAGCGGTGAAGGTGCTCAGCGATGTATGTATTTAGCTTTAGATAACACAAAATCAGTTGATTATATTAATACGCATGGAACAAGTACCCCTGTAGGTGATGTAAAAGAGTTGGAAGCAATTAAATCTGTTTTTGGTGATGGTAAATTTGGTGCAATTCCAAATATTGCATCGACAAAGTCATTATCTGGACATGCTTTAGGAGCTGCAGGAGTTAATGAAGCTATTTACAGTTTAATTATGATGAAGAATAATTTTATAGCAGCATCAGTAAATATTGAAGATCTTGACCCTGCCGCTGAAGGACTTCCTATTGTAAAAGAGAGAATTAACCAAAAAATAAAAACTGTAATGTCTAATAGTTTTGGCTTTGGAGGAACTAATGCAAGTTTAGTTTTTTCAACTGAAAATTTATAACAGTAATAATACTGAGAAGTAACATTGGATTAATTCTAATTGAAAGGTAAGATAACAGATAATTTTAATAAGCAGGATAACAAAATTTTGACCCCAGTTGTAAAATCTAAAAAGCTTGATAATGTTTGCTATGATATTCGAGGACCTATTTTGTCTCACGCCAAAGAGATGGAGGAGGAGGGGCATCATATTATTAAGTTGAATATTGGAAATCCTGCTCAGTTTGGATTTGAAGCACCTGATGAAATATTACAAGACGTAATAAGAAATATTAATAAGTCTTCTGGCTACACAGAAAGTTATGGACTTTTTGAGCCAAGAAAAGCAATCATGCATTACACTCAGCAAAAATCTATTAAAAATGTAAATGTGGACGATATTATTTTAGGTAATGGAGTTTCAGAGTTGATTGTCATGGCTATGCAAGGATTAATAAATAATGATGATGAAGTTTTGATTCCTAAACCCGATTATCCATTGTGGACTGCAGCTGTTACTTTGGCGGGAGGCAGCCCAGTTCATTATACGTGTGACGAGTCAGCTAATTGGTTTCCTGATATCAATGATATAAAAAGTAAAATAACATCTAAAACGAGAGCAATATTAGTTATAAATCCTAATAATCCTACAGGAGCTTTATATTCTGATGAATTATTAGAGCAGATAATAGAATTGGCAAGAGTTAACAATTTAATTGTGTTTGCTGATGAAATTTACGATAAAGTTTTGTATGACGATAATAAGCATACGTCTATTGCGTCACTGGCAAATGACATATTATTTGTAACACTAAATGGGCTTTCAAAAAATTACCGTGCATGTGGTTACCGTGCTGGCTGGCTTGTTGTTTCTGGGAATACAGCTAAAGGAAAAGATTATCTAGAGGGGCTCAATATTCTAGCCTCAATGCGTTTATGTGCTAATGTTCCAGGTCAATTAGCTATTCAAACTGCTCTAGGGGGATATCAAAGTATTAACGACTTAGTTTCCCCATCGGGCCGGCTTTTTAGACAAAGAGAGTTGGCATATAAAATGATAAGCGATATTCCTGGTGTGACTTGTGTTAAGCCTGCAGCTGCTATGTATTTATTTTTCAGACTTGATCCAAAAATATATCCAATAAAAAATGATGAGGAGTTTGTACTTGATGTACTTAAAAAGAAAAAAGTACTAATGGTTCAGGGAAGCGGTTTTAATTGGCACGACCAGAATCATATTCGAATGGTATTTCTTCCTAATGAAGATGAGTTAAAGATGGCAATTGAAAGATTTTCAAATTATTTAACAGACTATAGAAAGTAAAAATGCAAAATAAAATAAATATAGGTTTAATTGGGGCCGGAACAGTAGGTGGGGGAACATATAAAATCCTAAAAGAAAATTTCTCTGAAATTTTTCGTAAAACTGGAAAAGAAATTATTGTTTTCGCTTTAGCTGAAAAAGATCTTAAAAGAGCAAAAGAGATTGTTGATGATAAAACAATAGTTTACGAAGATGCATTTGATATTGTTAAAGATAAAAATATTCACGTAATCATTGAATTAATAGGGGGAACAGGGGTTTCTAAAAATTTAGTTGAGGAAGCAATAAAAAATAACAAGCACGTTATAACTGCTAATAAAGCTTTAATAGCAATGCACGGAGAGGAATTAGTTAGTTTAGCTCGCGAACATAATGTAAATTTAGCTTATGAAGCAGCAGTTGCTGGTGGAATACCAATTATTAAATCAGTAAGAGAAGGATTGGCTGGAAATAAAATTGAGTGGATTGTTGGAATCCTTAATGGGACAACAAATTATATCCTTACTGAAATGAAAGAAAATAACTTAGCATTTGATGTTGCACTCAAACAAGCTCAAGATTTGGGTTTTGCTGAAGCAGACCCATCATTTGATATAGAAGGTGTAGATGCGGCACATAAAATCACAATTTTAGCATCAATAGCTTTTGGAATACCTATTAATTTTAATGCAGTTCATATTGAAGGTATAAGTAATTTAGAGCAAAAAGATATTATTTTTGCCGAAGAAATTGGTTATAAAATTAAATTATTAGGAATAACAAAACATCATCATGATTCAGTTGAATTAAGAGTACATCCAACGTTAATCCCTGAGAAAAAATTAGTAGCAAATGTAGATGGCCCTATGAATGCTGTATTAGTTCAAGGTAATATGGTTGGGCCAACATTATATTATGGTGCTGGAGCAGGTGCAGAACCGACTGCTAGTGCAGTTGTTGCAGATATTATTGATTTAGCTAGAAATTTAGAATCAACTAGTACAACTCACATTCCCATTCTAGGATTTATTAAAGATGAAATTAAGCCAAAGAAAATTCTTTTGATTGAAGATATAACTTCTGAGTTTTATTTAAGATTTTCAATGCAAAATGAATCAGGTGTGGTGGAAAAAATAAAACAAGTTTTTGAACTTCATTCTATTGGAATAGGCGTAATAGTTCAAAAAGAGATTAAAAAAGATGATGGGATCATTGATATTATTTTAGTAACATCAAATATAATAGAAAAAAATATTAATGAAATAATTAATGAAATTGAAGTAATGCCTGAGAATAAGAATAAAATAGTTAAACTAAGAATTGAACAATTAAATAGTTAGTTAAAATATGAAGTATATTTCTACACGTGGAAAATCTCCAGAGTTAAATTTTTGTGATGTATTGTTGGGTGGCCTTGCACCTGATGGGGGCTTGTATCTCCCTAAAACGTATCCAAAATTCACAAAAAATGATTTAGATCTGATGAGGTCTATGTCCTATCAGGAGCTCGCATTTTCAATCTTTGAAAAGTTTATTGATGACATCCCTAAAGATGATTTAATGGGAATTGTAAATAACACCTATACTGCAGATGTGTTTGGATATAATCGTTCCAATCAAAACTCAAATGAAATAACTCCAACATTAAAGCTTAAGGATAACTTATATCTATTATCACTTTCAAACGGACCAACGTTAGCTTTTAAAGATATTGCAATGCAGTTTTTAGGGCATATATTTGAATACGTCCTTGCTAAAGAAAATAAAACTTTAAATATCTTAGGCGCTACATCTGGAGACACAGGTCCTGCGGCAGAATATGCTATGAAGGGTAAGAAAGGCATTAACGTGTTTATGCTTTCCCCTTATGGTACGATGAGTCCATTCCAGGCCGCTCAAATGTTTAGCTTGGCTGACGAAAATATTTATAATATTGCAGTTAAGGGTGTATTTGATGATTGCCAGGATATTGTGAAAGCGGTCTCAAATGACTTGCAGTTTAAAAAAGATAATAATATTGGTGCTGTAAACTCAATTAATTGGGGGAGAATTCTAGCTCAGATTGTATATTACTTTAAGGGTTATCTAGCAGTTACTAAAGATAGTACTGAGCAAGTAGATTTTACTGTACCAACAGGAAACTTTGGTAATATATGTGCTGGACATATTGCAAGAATGATGGATCTACCGATCAGACACTTAGTTGTTGCAACAAATGAAAACGATGTTCTTGATGAGTTTTTTCGAACTGGTAAATATTATCCAAGGACCTCTGAAAACACATTTCAAACTTCTAGTCCATCAATGGATATTTCAAAAGCATCTAATTTTGAAAGATTTATTTTTGATTTAATAGGTAGAGACGCATCATCTTTAAGAGATTATTGGAAGCAAATAGACAATGGTGGCTTTTTCGAGTTAGATATAGAAACTAAGGATAAAGTTTCAATGTTTGGTTTTATTTCATCCTCAAGCAAACATCGAAATAGAATTAAGTTTATTAAGCAGTTTTATGAGGAATATGATGTCATTATTGATACACATACTGCAGATGGTGTTAAAGCATCACTAGATCATTTATCAAAAGATACCCCAATGCTAGTATTAGAAACTGCATTACCAACTAAGTTTGAAAAGACTGTTTATGAAGCAATTGGTAAAAATCCGATTAGACCAGAACCACTAGTTAATTTAGAAAAAGAACATCAGATTTTTGAAGTTTTCGATAATAGCACTTCATTAGTAAAAGATTACATTTTGGCAAAAAAATAATATGAAACAATACTTAGATCTTTTGAGCTATGTAAAAAATAACGGAATTATAAAAAAAGATAGGACTGGTACAGGTACGTTGTCAACCTTTGGATATCAGATGAGGTTTGATCTAGACAATGGATTTCCTTTATTGACTACAAAAAAAATACATCTAAAATCTGTAATTTATGAGTTACTTTGGTTCCTTACAGGCAATACTAATATTAAATATCTAAAGGATAATAATGTTTCCATATGGGATGAATGGGCAGATAAAAATGGAGATTTAGGCCCTGTTTATGGTTCTCAGTGGAGAAGTTGGCCTACTTCTGAAGGTAAGTCTATTGATCAAATAAGGAATTTGATTACGGGTATAAAAAAAAACCCTAATTCTAGAAGGTTGATTGTATCAGCATGGAATGTCTCAGAAATTGAAAATATGAAGTTACCTCCATGTCATGCTTTTTTCCAATTTTATGTTGCTGATAATAAATTATCATGTCAGCTTTATCAGAGAAGTGCTGACATATTCTTAGGAGTTCCTTTTAATATTGCATCTTATGCACTATTAACTAAAATGGTTGCTCAGGTTTGTGATTTAAAGTGTGGTGATTTTATTCATACTCTTGGTGATGCTCATATATACTTAAACCATATTGATCAAGTAAATGAGCAGTTGAGTAGAGTGCCTAAGAAACTACCTTTAATAAATATCAACCCTTCAATAAAGGATATTTTTCAGTTCAATTATGAAGACTTTGAGTTAATTAATTATGATCCTGCTCCTCTGATTAAAGCACCCGTTGCAGTCTAATGAGAAAGATATCAATTATTGTAGCAATGTCCCAAAATTCTGTGATTGGAATAAACAATCAATTGCCTTGGCATATCTCTGAAGATCTTAAAAATTTTAAAAAGACTACTTTGAATCATTGTGTAATTATGGGAAGGAAGACCTATGATTCAATTGGTAAACCATTAAATAATAGAAGGAATATAGTAATTAGTAGAGATAGCTCACTAAAAATTGATGGCGTAGAAGTTGTAAATTCTTTAGAAAAAGCAATCTCGATGGTGAAGGAGGCATTAGAAATATTTATTATAGGTGGAGAACAAATTTATTCAATGGCATTATCTTTAGCTACTCATTTATATATTACAAAAGTTGATGGACACTTCAAAGGTGATGCATTCTTTCCTGATTTAGATCAAAAAGAATGGAAAGAAATAGCACGAGAAGATTTAATCTCAGAGAGCCAATTGAAATTTTCATTCTTAAAATTTGAGAGAATTAGTTAGTCTTTAAGCCTGTCTTTTTAAGTAAGTTACTTTAATTTTAGTTGGCGAGAAATATTTATTAACTACTTGTTTAGCAATTTCAGTATCAAATGTTTTACAGCTAAATATATCGATATAACAATCACCATTTTTATCTATAAAATGTCCAGTAATTGAAGATGTTTCGATCAGTTGAACTAGACTATAGCCAGCAGTATCTTCATCATGAGTTGCGAAGTGATTTAGTTTTGGGGCCCCAAAGGCAGTCATATTAATTTTGTTTACTAGTTCTTTTACAAAATTTTCAATATTATTCGGTGATTTTACTTTATCCAAATCACCATTTTTACAGTCTAAGATTAAATGATACCCCCAGTATTCCAATTTGATAGCTCCTTAAAAAAAATATGATAGATTTTTAAACTTAATTTATAAAACTTTTAGAGGTTAAATCTTTGGTAATGTAACGCCACTTTGACCTTGGTATTTTCCGCCCCGGTCTTTATAAGATGTTTCACATAATTCATCCGACTCAAAGAATAGAACTTGTGCACACCCTTCCCCAGCATAAATTTTTGCTGGTAGTGGGGTTGTATTACTAAATTCTAGAGTGACATAACCTTCCCATTCAGGTTCGAATGGAGTTACATTGACAATAATACCGCATCGAGCATAGGTTGATTTTCCCACGCAAATTGTTAATACATTTCTTGGAATTTTGAAAAATTCTACTGTCCTTGCTAAAGCAAATGAATTAGGAGGTATTATACAATGGTCACCATTAAATTCTACAAATGAGTTTGGATCAAAAGACTTAGGATCAACAATGGTACTATTTATATTAGTAAATACTCTAAACTCAGGAGCGCATCTAATATCATATCCATAGCTTGAGGTTCCATAAGAAACAATTTTTTTACCTTCTTTCTCACGAATCATTTTTGGTTCAAAAGGACTAATCATCTCTTGATTTTCTGCCATCTTTCTAATCCATTTATCTGATTTTATTGTCATTAATTTCCTTTACGCCAAAATTGGCTCTTATTTTCAAAAATAATTTCTGATTCCTTAGGATCACTTGTTCCGGCAGTATATTGATGAACTTTTTCTAAATTTTCTGACCAATATTTAATTATAGGATCAATTAAAGACCAAGCTGCTTTAACTTCATCAATATGAAGAAATCTTGATTGATTTCCTTCAAGTAAATCGAGCATTAATGTTTCATACGCATCAATTTTTTCATCATGTTCAAGTCTATTCATACCTTCTAGTCTTGTAGCTCTTAAATCAGAATCGTTTAAGCCAGGAATTTTCGTTTTAATCTCAAAATAAGTACTTTCTTTGGGTTGAATACTAAATACCAACCAATTATTAAAAGCTAATTTTTGATCAGTTTCTTTATTTTTAAATTTTATTGAAATAAATGTACCACTTTGATTTAATCTTTTGGCTGTTCGAAGGTATACAGGAATATTTTTCCATCTTGGATTATCTATATATAGGCGAATTGCGGCATATGTTTCAACGACACTTTTATTATTTTCTAGTTCTTCAAGATATCCTTTTACATGGCCTTCTTTTTCAATATCCCCTGATTTATATTGTGCTCTAAAAGCGTATTTATTAATTTCATTTATCGGAATAGGTTTGATTGATTTGAGTAATTTAATCTTCTCTACTCTAATATCATCTGGTGAAAAAGTTTTAGGTTTTTCCATTGTTGTTAAGGCTAACATTTGTAATAAGTGGCTTTGTGTCATATCTCTCAAAGCACCTGTTGCGTCATAAAATTGTGTCCTCTCTCCAACACCTAAAGTTTCATGATTAGTAATTTGTATATGGTCTATATGATTATTATTCCATATAGGGTCAAGGATACTATTTGTAAAACGAGTCCATAAGATATTTTGTAAGGCAGATTTCCCTAAGTAATGGTCTATTCTATATATTTGATTTTCTTTAAGGTGTTTAGAAATTGACTCTTGTAATTCAACAGCACTTTTTAAATTTGTTCCAAAGGGTTTTTCTATAAGTACTCTTCTCCAATATTTATCTTCATCAAGTAAATTTTCTTCAGCTAATTGGTCAACTATTTTTGCAAAATCAGAAGGTCTTACTGATAAGAAGAATGCAAAGTTTTTAGGAAATTGCTTGTCTTCGTGAAGTAATTTTGCAAAATTTCTAAATGCATTTGAATCATCAGGTAATGTCGCATGATAAATATTTCTTTTTATAAATCGTTCAAAAACTTTTAAGTCATAGTGTCCTTTGAATTTATTTTCAAGCATATCTTTTATTTCGTTTTCCCATTCATCTTGAGATATGTTTTGTCTTCCAACTGATACAATTTTCATTGCATCAGACAGTTTTCCTGCTTCATCGAGGTGAAATAGTCCAGGTATTAATTTGATACGTGATAAATTACCTCTTGCACCAAATAAAACTAAAGTTGAATTATCAGCCATTTATTAAATTATCCTTTTTTTTTCATAACGTGCCCACCAAAAGCGTTTCTCATAATTGATAGTATTTTATAACCATATCCTTTAGATTTTTCTTGGCTCCTGAATCTAACTTGAAGTGCCTGAGTTAAAACTGGAGCAGGAATACCTTGCTCAATTGCTTCAACAGCTGTCCATCTTCCTTCACCAGAGTCCGCGACAAAGGGTTCAATTTTTTCTAAATCTTGATCTCCTTTAAGTGCTTCAGCTGTTAAATCTAATAGCCAGCTCCTTACAACAGATCCATGCCGCCATAGTTCAGTTACCTCAGCTATATCAATTGCATATTCTTCTCTACCTTTTAAAAGCTCAAGCCCTTCAGCAAAAGACTCCATCATTCCATACTCAATTCCATTATGAATCATTTTTGTAAAATGACCTGAACCAACTGGACCAACATGAAGCCATCCAGTTTCAGCTGTTGGAGCTAATGCCTTTAGCACAGGTTCTATAGCCTTAGCCACTTCAAGTGAGGCACCTACCATCAGACAATATCCATTTTCTAATCCCCATACTCCACCAGATGTTCCACAGTCCATAAAGCCAATATCATATTCCTCAAGCATACTTCCCATTTTAACGCTTTGTTTAAAATTTGAATTTCCTCCGTCAACTATAATATCGCCTTTGTTAAGAAGAGGAATTAGATCTGCAATTTGTTTTTTTGTAATTTCTCCTGCGGGCAGCATCATCCATATTATTTTTTGGCCTTCTAACTTTGATACAGCATCTTTAACAGAAGATGAAGAGATTAAATTTTCTGTATTTACTAGTTTAGTTATAACATCTTGACTAGTGTCGTACCCAACGACTTCATGACCTTTTTTTATAAGTCTAGTAGCCATATTACCGCCCATTTTTCCGAGTCCAAGCATCGCAATTTTCATATTTTTTCCTTTGGTTGAGGTTTAATATTAAATAATCTTTTGGATTATTTTTTTTTGAGTTATGATGCGTGCATTATAGCAAATACATTCAATCACTTATACTTATAGATTGATAATATTAAAATTTATTTAAAAAAAAATAATGTTCCAAAAAAATTCAGATTTTTTATCTTTTAATTCTCAAATGGAATTAGATAGAAATGCAGTTCAATTTATAATTGAAAGAGCAGAAAGTGCAATAAAGCAAAGTGGAATTTTTTCTATTGTGCTTTCAGGTGGAACTACGCCAAAAAATATTTACAGCCTATTAGCTAAAGAAAAAGTTAATTATGAGAATTGGCATATTTATTTTGGTGATGAAAGATGTTTTTTACCAGATCACCCAGAAAGAAATAGTTTTGTTGCTGAGTCAATTTGGCTATCAAAAGTAAATATTAAAAAGACAAATATTTTTATCATTCCTTCTGAGTTAGGAAGTTTTGAAGGTTCTATTGCATATGAAAAGATTCTTGATGCAAAAAAAAGTTTTGATTTAGTAATCCTTGGATTAGGAGATGACGGACACATTGCAAGCTTATTTCCCAATCATAAATGGGATAACAGTAAGCAAGTTGTTGCAATCACCAACGCACCCAAATTTCCAAGTGAACGGATATCATTAACTCCGAGTAGGTTAAGTAATTCAGAAAACGTATTATTCCTTATTAGTGGTAAGAATAAATCGCATGCATTTAATCAATGGAAAGAGGGAAATAATTTACCTGTAAGCTTGATTTCTGCTAAAAATAAAATTTCAATAATGACTTTCGATCTTATTTGACTAACTTTGCTGTATTACAATGTTTGGAAATTTACTAGAATGATCTTCAGCTAAATCTAAAACTTTTAAAGCTGACTTCCTTGCAATTTTTTTATATATTTCTGATATATCACTATTTGGATTAATTGCAATTGATGGTTTACCTGCATCAAGACCTTCTCTAATATTTATATCTAACGGCAAGCTACCAAGAAGTTCTGTTTTGTAATCTAAACACATTTTTGAGCCACCATCTTTGCCAAATATATATTCTTCATGGCCACAATTTGAACAAATATGAGTAGACATATTTTCAATAATTCCAAGAATTGGAATATTAACCTTCTCAAACATCTTAAGACCTCTTCTTGCATCAAGAAGAGCAATGTCTTGAGGGGTGGTTACAATTATTGCTCCTGTAACAGGAATTTTTTGGGCAAGAGTTAATTGAATATCACCAGTCCCTGGAGGTAGGTCAATTATCAAATAATCTAAATTATCCCAATTAGTTTCTTTGAGGAGTTGTTCTAGAGTACTGGTAACCATTGGTCCTCGCCATACCATCGGAGTTTCTTGATCAACCAAAAAGCCAATAGACATTACTTGAACCCCATGAGCAACTAAAGGCTCCATTGATTTTCCATCTTTGCTATTTGGCTTTTGGTTTATACCTAGCATTTGTGGTTGGCTAGGACCATAAATATCAGCGTCTAAAATACCAACATTTGCTCCCTCATATGATAAAGCAAGCGCCAAATTAGCAGCTGTAGATGACTTACCAACTCCACCTTTACCAGAAGCAATAGCAATAACATTTTTAATACTTTTTATTGAATTTACACCTTGTTGAACTTTTCTTGTTAAAATTTTATGTGACCAGTTGATAATAATATCTGAATCTATTATCTTTTTTAATCCATCTTGAATAATATTTTCATAGATATTAATTTGGCTTTTGAATGGAAAATTTAATTCAATCGATAAAATTACTTTATTATCCTCTATATCGATTAACTTTATATTTTTCTCTGATATAAATTTTTGATCTGATTCTGGATGCTTAATTTGTAAAAGAAATTCTTGTATATTTTTTTTCATTTTTAGCTCTTATTATATTAAAAAATATTTCTAATGTGATTAAAGTTTCTATTTGATAGAATACTACTTTATATTTATCTAACTGTTTGTTTATTTAACTAATGCGTAAAATTCTTGTAACCTCAGCTTTACCTTATGCTAATGGAAGTATACACCTTGGGCACCTTGTAGAATATATCCAAACGGATATTTGGGTAAGATTTCAAAAAATGCAAGGGAACCTTGTATATTATATATGTGCTGACGATACCCATGGAACACCCATAATGCTGATGGCAGAACAGGAAAATATTACCCCAGAAATATTAGTTAAAAATATTCATATTGAGCATGCAAAAGACTTTGAAGACTTCCATGTTAATTTTGATAATTTTTATTCAACTAATTCATCAGAAAATAAAGAGCTTTCAGAGAATATATACAGAGCACTTGTTAAAAATAATAAAATTTTTGAGAAGGAAATAGAACAATTTTATGATACTGATAAAAAGATGTTCTTACCTGATCGCTTTATTAAAGGGGAATGCCCAAAATGTAGAGCGAAAGATCAGTATGGAGACTCCTGCGAGTCATGTGGAGCAACATATAATCCTACAGACTTAAATAATCCATATTCAGTTTTAACTGGATTATCTCCTGTAAAAAAGAAAACTAAGCATTATTTTTTTAAACTTTCTGAGTGCTCTAATTTTTTATCGAAATGGACTAAATTAGATACTTTACAAAAAGAAGCAAGAAATAAACTAGATGAATGGTTTAAGGCAGGTCTTTCAGATTGGGATATTTCTAGAGATGCTCCTTATTTTGGTTTTGAAATTCCTGATGCACCAGGAAAGTTTTTCTATGTATGGTTAGACGCACCAATTGGTTATATGGCTAGCTTTAAAAATTTTGCGGATAATAATAAATTATCTTTTGATGACTTTTGGAAGAATAATAGTGATACTGAATTAGTTCATTTCATTGGTAAAGATATTCTATACTTCCATGCATTATTTTGGCCTGCTACATTGGAATATTCTGGATATAGAAAACCAACTAAGATTTATGCACACGGATTCTTAACGGTTAATGGCGAGAAAATGTCTAAATCAAGAGGTACTTTTATAACGGCAAGAAGTTATCTTGATAATATAAAAAACCCAAATCTTTTGAGGTATTACTATGCTTCAAAATTAAATGATTCAATGGAAGATATAGATTTAAATTTACAAGATTTTTCTGCAAAAGTTAATAGTGATCTTGTAGGTAAATTTATAAATATTCCAAGCCGAACTTCTGGTTTTATTAGTAAGTATTTTGAAAATAAACTCGTCCCAATAGAAAATATTGAAGATAAAAAAGCAAGAGATCTAATTTTAGGAATTATTAATATAAAAGATTTAGTTCTGGAGCATTATGAATCAAGATTCTTTAGTAAACTAATTAAGCTTTTAATGACGCAAGTTGAATCATTAAATGAATTTATTAGTCAAAAAGAGCCTTGGGTACTTGCAAAAAAAGAAGGGCAACATAAAGTTAATTCTGACCTTCATCAAATTTGTTCAACTTGTCTACATGCATTTCGGTTGGTAAGTATCTTTATAACTCCTGTTATCCCAGAATTGACATCAAAAATTGCCTTATTTTTTAATGAATCGCCTTATAAGTCCTTTTCAGATATTGAGACAGAAGCTAATGAGATTAACAAGTACGAACATTTAATGCAAAGATTAGATTTAAAAGATATCGAAGCAATGATTGTTACTAAAAAATAATTTTTTAATTTTTACTTAGTTTAAGAAATCTCATTCATAATTTTTTTAAGAACAGCTTCTGGATTTTTAGCTTCAGTTATTGGTCTCCCAATAACTAAAATACTAGAACCCATTTCAATAGCTTCCGATGGGGTAGATATTCTTTTTTGATCATCTTTTGAAGAGCTAGTAAGTCGAATACCAGGAGTCACAAATAAAAAGTCTTTTGGAACCATACTTTTTACATTTTTTATATCTTGTGCTGAGCACACAACCCCATCAAGCTTGGAATCAATCGCACTTTTAGATAGTTTAAGAATTTGGTCATTTATCTTAGAAGTAAATCCAATTTCTTTTAAGTTACTTGAATCCATACTTGTTAGCAACGTCACAGCAATAAGATACGGATTATTAGTTGATTTATCAACACCTTCTTTTGCTGCTAGCATCATATCTTTTCCTCCTAGAGCATGAACATTTAAAATAGACACTCCCATTTTAGATGCTACAAAACATGCATTTTTTACCGTATTAGGAATATCATGGTATTTAAGATCTAGAAATACTTTAAATTCTTTTTTCTGTATCCATTCAATAATTTCTGGCCCACATGCCGTAAATAGTTCTTTACCAACTTTAATACCACAAATTTCTGGAGGTAACATTTGGATTAATTTTTTTGCTTCATTTATATTATTTTGATCTATTGCAATAAATAATTTTGGAATTACATTCATTATTTATTCTCAAGAATTATATCAACAGGCTCTGATGGAAGCGATTCCCAGGCATTACAACCTGGACATTGCCAATGAAATTGACGTGCTTTAAATCCGCATTGGTTACACATATAAAATCTTCTATCGCCTATGGTATTTTTAATAGTTTGTTGAATTAGTTCTATATTATCTATTTTATTAGTTTTTCCTATAGCTTGAGCTTGAAATAGCTGATCTAATGCCGAAAGGCTAGGTCTCTTTATTAACTCTTTTCTAGCTATATTTTCTGCCTGATTCGGTCCTTCATTTGCTAGTACTGCTTCGTATAGAACATTTAGTAAAGATTTAAGTTTGTATATATCAAAAAATCTGGCAAGGATAGACAATCCTTCATTAATTTTATTTAATATCTGAAAGGTGGAAATTATTTTTGAGGCAACTAGACCTAAATATTCTGGTTGTTGAAATTCAATTTTTTTCCAAAAAACTATCGCTTCTTCATACAATTTTTCTTCAGAATGAATATCGCCTAATAAAATATTAGCCCTGGTGCAATTTTTAGACTCCTCAAGAGCTTGTGCCAATAATTTTTTTGCTAATGAATATTTCTTATTTAGAATTTCATTGACTGCAATTTCACAATAAAAATGGCTTATTGATACTCTAAAGGAAACCCCGGATACTTTTTCTAATTCAGTAGCAGTTTCTACTGCTTTTTTCCATTCACGCTCTTTCACATATATTTCAAGTAAGGTATTTAAAGAAAACTGATAATACCTCTCCCTGTTAAGTGCTAGGAGAAGTTCTTCTGATCTATCATAGAGTCCTGCTTTAAAATAATCTTGGGCGAGTTCGGCTTTTATTGATTCTTGTTGTTCAAGCGAAAGCTCTCTTTGTTCAAGAAGATCTATATGAAGATTAATTGCTCTATCAATTTGCCCAGTCTTTCTAAGGAGAGCTCCTAGAGCAAAGTGTAATTCTAAAGAGTCATTGTTTAGCTTGATTGCATCATCAAAGGCTTCTATTGCTTTATCATATTGATTTGAAATTAAATAGTGCAAACCTTTGAAGTATGCTGAAGGCAAGTCAGTACTTTCAGAAATTATTTGTTTAATATCAACTCTAGCAGCTAACCATCCAAGAGCAAAGAAGAAGGGTATTACTAATAGCCACCAGAATTCGAATTCAACCATATTTTAGAGTTACTTCTTTAGTTTAAAAAAAAAGCATATCCTAATCTTTAAGAATATACTTTTTTTTATTTCATTATTTTTACTTATCAACACGTATCCTCAATTCTTTTCCAGCTTTAAAATGGGGAACATATTTTTCTGGGACGTTTACTTTCTCGCCCGTTTTAGGATTTCTACCTATTCTTGGAGGACGATAATTTAAGCTAAAACTTCCAAAACCTCTTATCTCAATCCGATTATTTTTTTTAAGTGACTGACTCATTTCGTCTAAGATAGTCTTCACTGATAATTCCGCATCTTTGTGAACTAACTGTGAAAATCTAGCTGCCAATAGATTAATAAGTTTTGATTTAGTCATTATTTTCCATCATCAAGCTTT
>JAOHSH010000013.1 GCA_028122555.1 Methylophilaceae bacterium | reverse complement strand
AAAATACAACAGAAAGTATTATTGATGTTGAAGATTTGGTAAAGCATAAGCTTATTAATAATTTAGCTAACAAAGAAAATTTAAAATCTCTTCAAAATTTATTAAACAACCTTCATCCATCTGATATTGCTGATATTCTTGAAGCACTCCCATTAGACAGAAGATTGACAATATGGGAGTTAGTAAAATCAGAAAATGATGGCGATATCCTTGTTGAGGTATCTGATGCTGTTAGGCAAACTCTTATTGCTGACATGGATAAAACAGAATTATTAGCTGCTGCTGAACAATTAGATACAGATGAAATAGCTGATATAGCAAGTGACCTTCCTAACGATGTTCTAAATGATTTACTTGAAAGCTTAAATGTTCAGAACAGAGAAAGACTTGAATCAGCTTTATCTTACCCAGATGAATCAGTTGGTGCATTAATGGATTTTGATATTGCGACAATTCGTGATGATATTACACTTGAAGTTGTACTTAATTACCTTAGAAAAATAAAAAAATTACCTGATCATACTGATAAATTGTTCGTAGTAGATCGATATGGATCAATTGTTGGGGTTCTCCCTTTAGAAAGAATTGTAGTGAATGATTCACAAGTGAAAGTTAAAGACGTGATGGCAAACGATACAGTTGTTTTTAAGCCAGAAGATACTGCACATGAAGCATCAAATGCTTTTGAGCGTTATGATTTGGTTACAGCGCCGGTAGTTGATGATTCCAGAAAGTTACTTGGTAGGCTAACTGTTGATGTAGTTATGGACTATATTCGTGAGGAGACAGAAACAGAAAAATTATCTCTAGTAGGCCTTAGAGAAGAAGATATGTTTTCTACAATTTGGAAATCAGTTCAAAATCGATGGGCATGGTTAGCCATTAATTTAGTTACAGCACTTATAGCATCAAGAGTAATAGGTATTTTTGAAGGTTCAATCGAAAAAGTTGTAGCTCTTGCAGCCTTGATGCCAATAGTTGCAGGAATTGGTGGAAATTCTGGTAATCAGACTACAACTATGATTGTGAGAGCTCTTGCCTTAAGTCAGGTTACATTTAGTAATCTTCGTTTACTTATGTTTAAAGAGATTGGGGTGGCATTGTTAAATGGTATTCTTTGGGGGAGTGTTTTAGGAATTTTTGCATACTTGCTTTATGGCAATATACAATTAGGATACGTAATGACTGCTGCAATGATACTGAATTTAATTTTATCAGCAATAATGGGTGTTATGATACCTCTAGTATTGAATCGTATGGGTAAAGATCCTGCAGTCGGATCAAGTGTTCTCATAACTGCGATGACAGATAGTGGGGGTTTCTTTATATTTTTAGGATTAGCTACTTTAGTTTTATTATAAAAAATTATGAATAAGTTTGAATTTATAAAAAATAATTTTAGTTTAGATTTTCTGATGTCCATACCTATTTTATGGCAATTATGTGCAATTCTTCTAGCAATAGGATTATCCTTTTTTACCAATCAAATTATAAAAAATTATGTGATCGGTTCGGCTGGAAAAAACTGGAAAATAGCAACAGATGGAATAGTTAGGATAATTTCACCAATTATTATTTTAATTGTTCTTTTCTTCTCAAAGATATATTTAGAAACCTTTCAGACAGCCTCAATTTTAGGAATTGCTATAACTCTTATTAATGCATTAATCATAATTCGATTAGGAGTTTATTTTATTAGATATCTTGTAAAGCCAAGACCTTGGATTCGTGCTTTGGAGAATACAATTGCTTCGTTAGTATGGGTGATAGTTGCATTGTATTTATTTGGACTTCTTTCACCAATTAGAGAATCACTTGTCCAAGTTCAGTTTAGTTTTGGCGATAATGATTTTTCATTATTTTTAGTATTGCAAGTTTTATTTGGCTCTGCTTTAGCTGTTCTTTTTGCAGTAACTCTAGGTCAATTTATTGAAAATAGATTGATGAAGGTAGATCAATTAGATATGAATGCTAGGGTGATGTTAAATAAGGTTTTCAAAATAACACTTTATGTTGTCGCAGTAGTTGTTGCATTATCATCTATTGGCCTAGATTTAACATTTTTATCAGTATTTGGCGGCGCTTTTGGTGTTGGTTTAGCATTTGGTATGCAAAAGATTGCTAGTAATTATGTTTGTGGGTTTATTATCTTGCTTGACAAATCAATCCATATTGGCGATATTTTGATGGTCGGCGAGCACTACGGTGTAGTTACCCTTATAAGGTCAAGATATACTGTATTGAGAAAACTAGATGGTATCGAAGTGATTATTCCAAATGAGACTTTAATATCTGAAAATATTATCAATCACACATTAACTGATAGAAAATCTAGAATATCTATTGATGTTCAGATTAGCTATAAATCTTCTGTAGATAAGGCATTTGAAATTTTATTAAATTCAGCAAAGAATGAGTCGCGTGTTTTGAATGATCCTGCCCCATCAGTATTTTTAATGAAATTTGCAGATAGTGGTATCGATATAATGCTATCTTTTTATATTGTAGATCCCGAAGAAGGATCATGGGGGTTAAAATCTGATATTTATCGTGAGATTTGGGATGAGTTTCAGAAACATGGTATCGAAATACCATATCCTTATAGAACAGTTGAGATTATAAACTCAGATAAAGATAAATAAATTATTTTATTTTATTCTCTTTATAAATGACGTGCTTTCTGATTGTAGGATCAAATTTCTTAATCTCAATCTTATCAGGCGTTGTTCTTTTGTTTTTGGTTGTTGTGTAAAAGTGACCTGTTCCTGCTGACGAGTCTAGTCTAATTTTCTCTCTCATCTAATTAAACCTTCTTCCCTTCTGCTCGCATTTTTGCAATTACGGCATCAATTCCTAATTTATCAATTGTTCTAAGAGCTGCACCAGATATACGCATAGATACCCAACGATTTTCGCTCTCAACCCAAATTTTTCGATTTTGTAGATTTGGAAGAAAACGACGTCTTGTTCTATTGTTTGCGTGGGATACATTGTTTCCCGTTACAGTTTTTTTTCCAGTTACTTCACATACACGAGCCATAACAAATTCCTTAAACAATTCTTAAAAAAGACGACTATTAAACCATATAAAGCGCTGTCTTTACAAGTCTTTTTTATGTTTTACCAGTACTACCAAAACCACCTTCACCCCGCTCAGTTTCTGGGAATTTTTGCACTTTGTTAAATTTTGCTTGAATAATAGGTAAAACAACTAATTGGGCTATTCTTTCTAAAGGGTTTATTAAGAAAGCATTTTCACTTCGATTCCAGCAAGATACTAAAAGCTCACCTTGATAGTCAGAATCAATTAAACCTACAAGATTTCCAAGTACTATTCCATGTTTATGTCCTAAACCTGAACGAGGTAAAATTACTGCTGCATAATTTGCATCTTTAATGTATATGGATATTCCAGTTGGAATTAAGAAAGTTTCACCTGGATTTAAAGTTTGGACATGCTCTATACAGGCTCTTAAATCTAATCCAGCGGAACCTATAGAAGCATAATGAGGTAAGTGATCTTCAATTAATGGATTTAGAACTTTATAATCAATTGATATGCTCATGAGTGATACCTCTTTTATTTTCTAATTTATTAATATGTTTTAAGATAGTTAAAGCTAATTCTTCTTTAGTCTTTTTGGGAACATGAATTACCTCATTTTTATCGATCATATAAATTTCAGCTGAATTCTGACCCATAGATTCATTTATACAGTTAGCTACAATCATTTTTAATTTCTTATTTTTAAGTTTAGCTTGCGCATTTTTTATAATATTTTTACTTTCAGCTGCAAAACCAACACAGAAAAGATCATTAAATTCAGAAGCTGTTTCTAGAAGAATATCAGTACTTGGTTGAAGTTCTAATGTTAACCCAGTACTTTTTTTTGTTAACTTTCCAGAAAAATTATTTGGTATAAAATCAGAAATTGCAGCTACACTAATAAAAATATCATTATTTTTTGCATTCTCTTTTATGTATTTATTCATCAACGAATGACTGGGGGCATAAATGCAATTTAACCCTGATGGCGGAACTTTTTCAGTACGGCCATAAATTAATGTTACTTTAGCACCTAGAGCATAAGCTTCATCTGCAATACTCAATCCCATTTTGCCAGAACTCAAATTTGTAATAGCTCGAGCATCATCAATTTTTTCAAAAGTAGCACCGCAAGAAATAAGAATATTTTTATTTTTAAGAATCGGAAAGTTTAATGATTTATTAATATCAAGTAATAACATCTTCTCATTTATAAGACGACCCATTCCCTCTTCTCCACATGCTTGCTCACCATTTTCTGGACCAGAAATGGCTATACCATCTTTGGTAATTAATTCAATATTTCTTTGTGTAGCAGGATTTTCCCACATACTTTTATTCATAGATGGTGCTATTAAAATAGGACAATTTCTAGCTAAGCAAACATTAGAAACTAAATCATCAGCTAAGCCTTGTGCTAGTTTTGCAATAAAATTTGCTGAGGCTGGGGCTACTAAAATAAGATCTGATTTTCTAGATTGGTTAATATGCTCCATACCATTTCCTTTGGAAGGCTCCCACATATTATCCAATACAGGTTTTCCTGATAAACCTTGTAAAGTTAATGGGCTGATAAATTCTCTTGCAGACTTAGTCATAATCACTTGAACATCAGCACCACGTTTTTTTAAAAGACGAATTAATTCAGCAGCCTTATAAGCAGATATGCTTCCTGTAACCGCTAGTATAATTTTCTTATTTATCATGATATTTAATATCCATAATGTATTAGAATCAATACATAATAATATTTATTTAATAAAATGAAAGTATAACAAATAATGTCAAATGTAATTGGTATAGATGGCTGTAGAGCTGGATGGATAGTAACAAAAATTTTAGATAATCAAGCACTAAGCTTTCAAATTATTCATGATTTGAATGATGAATACCTAAAAAATAATACTTTATCTCATATAGGTATTGATATTCCATTAGGACTTTCACCAAATGGAAAAAGAATAGCTGAAGTTGAAGCAAGATTTTTACTTAAAAAAAGGGCATGCACTATTTTCTCACCCCCAACTATAAATGCATTAAAAGCTAATAATTATATTGAGGCTTGCGAAATAAACTTTAAAGAATGTGGAAAGAGAATTTCAAAACAATCATGGAACTTATTTCCTAAAATTATTGAAGCCCAGAAATTTTTAGAAAATAATTTGGTAAAGAAACTAAAAGTATTTGAGATTCATCCAGAATTAAGTTTTATGGCAATGAATAATATGCAAGTAATAGAGGAAAGTAAAAAAAGTGATCTTGGAAAAAAAATACGAATAAAATTGATACAAAAGTTTTTTCCTAACTTCTCTTTAAAATTGGTACGAAATGAATATAAAAAAAATGTGGTACTTGATGACGATATTTTAGATTCTATATCTGTACTATGGTCAACTCAAAGAATAGTTGATAATATTGCTCAGTTCGTTCCAAAAGAATCTGAGAAAAATAATATGAGAATATATTTCTAGTTAATGCTTACTTTAATTAAAACAAAATTAATTTGGATATTTTTGTCCGTGTTAGGTGCGGTTGCTTTTTCTACAATAGCACTTAGTAGAGATGAGTCCATTAATGCACTATGGTTTATCACGGCCGCTGTATGTATTTATCTTGTTGCTTACAGGTTCTATGGTGCTTGGATAGCAGCAAAAGTGTTAGTTCTAGATGAATTCAAAGAGACACCTGCTGTAAAAAATAATAATGGCCGTGATTTCATTCCAACTAATAAATGGGTTGTATTTGGAACTCATTTTGCTGCAATTGCTGGACCAGGTCCACTTGTTGGACCAACACTTGCTGCTCAATTTGGTTATTTACCAGGAACAATATGGATATTAGTGGGTGCTGTGTTAGGTGGTGCAGTTCAGGATATGACCATTTTATTTTTTTCCGTTAGAAGAAATGGTAAAACTCTTGGCCAAATGGCGAAAGAGGAATTAGGTCAGCTTGCGGGAACTGCTTCATTGATAGCTACATTTGTAATTATGATTATATTAATATCTGTCTTAGGTCTTGTCGTTGTTAATGCAATGAAATATAGTCCATGGGCTACATCAACAGTAGCAGCAACTATTCCAATCGCAATGTTTATTGGATTCTATATGCGCTTTATAAGGCCTGGAAGAGTGTTAGAGGCTACTGCAATTGGCGTCACTCTTTTATTATTTGCAGTTTATCTTGGGGGTGAGATTGATCAATCTGAAACTTTGAGAATTTACTTTGACCATGGCGGCTTATTTTTAGCATGGTCGATTATTCTTTACGGCTTTGCTGCTGCAGTTTTACCAGTATGGATGCTATTAGCTCCTAGAGACTATTTATCAACTTTTGTTAAGCTTGGAACTATTATTTTTCTCGCAATAGCTATCGCAATTTTACAACCAGATATAAAAATGCCAGCTATAACAAATTTTTCTGATGGTTCAGGGCCAATATTTGGGGGCAGTTTATTTCCATTTGTTTTTATTACAATTGCTTGTGGAGCTATTTCTGGTTTTCATGCATTAATTTCATCTGGGACAACCCCTAAGTTAATCGATAATGAAAAATATATTCCAATGATTGGTTATGGAGGAATGCTTCTTGAATCTTTCGTTGCAATTATGGCAATGGTAGCAGCCTGTGTTTTAGAACCCGGGGTTTTCTTTGCAATTAATAGCCCAGTTGGAATTGTTGGATCTGATCCTTCAATAGTTATACAGACAATTAATTCCTGGGGTTTTCCGGTTACTCAAGATCAAATGGATCAGCTTGCTAAAGATGTTGGTGAAACTACTTTATTTGCTAGAACAGGTGGAGCACCTTCATTAGCGGTTGGTATGGCAAGTATTTTTGCTAATGCTTTTGGAAAAAATCTTTTAGCTATGTGGTATCACTTTGCAATTATGTTTGAAGCAGTTTTTATTTTAACCACATTAGATGCAGGTACAAGAGTAGGTAGATTTATGTTGCAAGATATTTTAGGTAATATCCATCCTAAGTTAGGAAGGACTTCATGGCTTCCGTCGACTATTCTTACGAGTGCAATTGTAGTTGCATGTTGGGGCTATTTTTTATACATAGGAGTTATTGACCCGAACGGTGGTGTAAATATTTTATGGCCACTGTTTGGTATTGCAAATCAAATATTGGCTGCAATTGCGTTAAGTGTTGGGACAGCAATATTGATTCGTACGGGTAGGATAAAGTTTGCATGGATTACTGGGATGCCACTAACTTGGTTAGCAATTATTACCTCTACTGCTGCTTTCCAAAAAATATTCAGTGAGGATGTGAGGGTTGGATTTTTAGCAGCTGCAAATTCTATGACTGAGAAAGTCAATACGGGATTATTAAACGAAGAAAAAATAAGCATAATGAATCAATTAATATTTAATCTTAGGTTTGATGCAGTAATTACAGCAATTTTAACGATAGTTTTATGGCTAGTTATTTTTGATGTAGTTAAGCTATTATTAAATAAAAATTACAAACAGCCCGGATTGGTCAATTGAGTAAACTTAAAATCATATGGAAGTTTATAAGAACATTAAGTGGGGATGATGCTTATGAAATTTATTTAAAAAATTTTATACCATGCAAAACCCATTTGGTAGCAGAGCCTTTAAGTAGAAAGGATTTTTATGCTAAACAACTTCAAGAAAAATGGAATAAGATAAATCGCTGTTGCTAATTAAACTCTATTTTTTGTTAAAAAATACATTGTAATCCCAATTCCAATCATTGGAATAGTTAGTAATTGACCCATAGAAAGGTTGAGGTAAAAAAGACCTAAAAAGCTATCAGGCTCACGAGTAAATTCTACTAGAAATCTAAAAAGACCATAAAAAATTAAGAATAATGCTGAAATATTTCCTGGTGGTCTTTTTTTATTTGAGTATAAGTAAAGTATTAAAAATAAAAGGAAACCCTCAAACAAGGCTTGATAGAGTTGAGAAGGATGTCTTGAAATTTCATCAATAATAGGAAAAACCATTCCCCAAGGTAAATCTGTAGGTCTACCCCATAATTCTTGGTTAATAAAATTTCCAATCCTACCAAAACCTAACCCTAGAGGAATTAATGGGGCTATAAAATCTGTTAGTCTTAGCCAAGAAAGATTATGTTTTCTTGAAATAAAAATAAGGCTTATCAGGACACCTAAAAATCCACCATGAAAAGACATCCCTCCTTGCCAAAAAGCAAAAACTTGGTCTAAATTAGATAAATAATATGTGGGTTGATAAAATAAAACATAACCAAGTCTTCCTCCTAAAATAACTCCTATAGCGCCATAGAAAAAGGAGTCGTCAAGTATTTTTTGATTAATATCATTCCACCAGATTTTTTTCAATTGTTTGTTGCCAAGATGAATAAAAGATAAAAATGCAAAAAGATACATTAGTCCATACCAATGAAGTTTTAAAGGGCCTAATTGAAAGGCAATTGGGTCTAATTGAGGATGAATAAGCATTATTATGTAATTATAAGTTAAAATCTTAATAATAAATAAATCATAAGAGATTTGAATGCCAGAATATAGATCTAGAACAACGACTCACGGAAGAAATCAAGCAGGTGCTAGGGCACTCTGGCGTGCTACAGGTATGAAAGATGGAGATTTTGATAAGCCAATGATTGCGGTGGTCAATTCTTTTACTCAATTTGTTCCTGGTCATGTTCATTTAAAAGATATGGGGCAGTTAGTCGCTCGTGAGGTTGAAAAGAATGGCGGTGTTGCCAAAGAATTTAATACTATTGCAGTAGATGATGGAATAGCCATGGGTCATGATGGAATGCTTTATAGCCTTCCTAGTCGAGATTTAATTGCTGATAGCGTTGAGTATATGGTTAATGCACATTGGGCAGATGCTATGGTTTGTATATCCAATTGTGACAAAATAACTCCAGGTATGCTCATGGCAGCTATGAGAATAAATATACCAGTTATTTTTGTTTCAGGTGGACCAATGGAAGCTGGAAAAGTAGATTGGGAAGAAAATGGCGGAAAAATTGATTTAGTATCACCTATGATTGCTGCTGGAGATCTGAATATTTCAGACAGTAATTTAAAAAATATGGAACGTTCCGCATGTCCGACTTGTGGTTCTTGTTCTGGAATGTTTACTGCAAACTCAATGAATTGTTTAACTGAAGTTCTTGGGCTAAGCCTTCCAGGAAATGGAAGTACTTTGGCAACGCATGCGGCTAGAAAGTCTTTATTTTTAAATGCAGGGTCAAAAATTGTTGATATTACTAAACGTTATTATGAAGGTAATGACAAATCTGTTTTACCTAGAAGTATTGCTACAAAAAAAGCATTTGAGAATGCAATGGCTCTAGATGTATCTATGGGAGGATCAACTAATACAGTTTTACATTTATTAGCTGCAGCTAAAGAAGCAAATGTTGATTTCACGATGTCTGATATTGATAAAATATCAAGAAAAGTGCCTTACTTAGCAAAAGTTGCACCTGCGACAGAAAAATATCATATGGAAGATGTTCATAGAGCTGGAGGTGTTTATGGAATTTTGGGCGAACTTAAAAGAGGAAAGTTACTACATGAAGATGTTTTCACAGTTCACTCAAAAACCCTTGGTGAGGCAATTGATCATTGGGATATTATTTCAACTAAAGAAGATTCAGTAAAAGATTTTTATCTTGCTGCGCCAGGGGGAATACCAACAACAGAAGCTTTTAGTCAAGCAAAAGTATGGCCGTCACTAGATGACGATAGAGATAATGGTTGTATAAGAGATATTACTCATGCATATAGTAAAGATGGAGGCCTAGCTGTTCTCTATGGAAATATTGCAGAAGAAGGTTGTATTGTTAAGACGGCTGGAGTTGACGAAGAAATATTAAAATTTTCTGGTCGTGTTAGATTATTTGAATCTCAAGATGCAGCGTGCGATGCAATATTAGGTGACAAGATAATACCTGGAGATATTGTAGTTATCGTCTATGAAGGACCAAAAGGTGGCCCTGGTATGCAAGAAATGTTGTACCCAACTGCATATTTAAAATCAAAAGGATTAGGTAAGTCTTGTGCATTATTAACAGATGGACGTTTCTCTGGAGGTACATCAGGTTTATGTATAGGCCATGCATCGCCAGAATCTGCAGAGGGAGGAGCGATTGCTTTGTCCAGAGAGGGGGATCACATTGATATTGATATTCCTAATAGAAAAATTAATTTAAAAATAACAAATGAAGATTTATTACTAAGAAGAGAAGAGATGAATAACAGTAAAAATCCTTGGCAACCAAAGCCTAGAGAGCGACGAGTAACAGATGCATTAAAAGCATATGCAATGATGACCACTAGTGCATCTAATGGTGCCGTTAGAGATATTAGCCAATTAAAGAAAAGATAATCCACATTGAATAAGAGTATTAAGATAACTGAAGGAAGTGATGGTCTTCAATTTATTGAAATTGATAACTCATTAGCAGTGGCAAGAGTTGCACTTCAAGGAGGGCATGTTGATTGGTGGCGACCCAAATCAGTTAATCAAGATGTTTTATGGCTTTCCTCAAATGCACGTTATGAAAAAGGTAGATCAATTAGAGGAGGAGTGCCTATTTGCTGGCCTTGGTTTGGAAAACACCCAACAGATGATAGTTTCTGTTTACATGGCTTTGCTAGAGTAATTCCATGGAAATTGCTTGAGTCATCCCAATTAAAAAATGGAGCAACGAAAATTGTTTTAAAGATGCTACCAACAGAAGCAGTTACTAAGCAGTTAACCTATTCTTTTGAATTGATTTTAACAATAGTAGTTGGGGAAACCTTGTATTTAAATTTAAAAACAACAAATTTATCTGATAGTCCTTTTGTAATAAGTGAGGGATACCATACATATTTTTATATCTCTGATATTGAGAATATAAAGGTTACTGGATTAGAAGATTCTGTTTATAACGATAAAATAGATAATTTTGCTCGTGGGGTCGAGAAGACCCCAATTACTTTTAATAATGAGTTTGATCGTGTTTATACAAATAGTAATGACTGTTATATTGAAGATGAAAAATTTAATCGTGTTATTACTATTAAAAAATCAAATAGTAATTCAACAGTTGTATGGACACCATGGCAAAAAAAATCGTTAGCTATGGGAGATATGGGTAAGCAAGATGAATGGCGAAGAATGGTTTGTGTGGAAACTGCTAATCTTTTAGAAAATAGTGTGGTAATTTATCCTAAATTATCCCACAGTATAGCCACAGAATATTCTGTCCAAGAATATTAATGGTGAATCAACTTCAGGAAGAATCTAGCCTTTATTTAAAACAACATAAAGATAACCCTGTTAATTGGTTACCTTGGACTAAAGGTGCATTTGATTTAGCTAAAAGAGAAAATAAACCAATTTTCTTATCAATTGGATATTCAGCATGTCACTGGTGTCATGTAATGGCGCATGAATGTTTTGAAGATAAGGATGTTGCTCAACTAATGAATGATAATTTTATTAACATTAAAGTTGATAAAGAAGAAAGGCCTGATATAGACCAAATATATCAAACAGCACATTATATTTTTTCACGACGACCAGGTGGTTGGCCTTTAAGTGTTTTTCTTACACCAGAACAAGAACCCTATTACATTGGTACTTATTTTCCAAAATCTCCAAAACATAATTTACCAGCTTTCCCACAGTTAATTTCGAGACTATCTGAATTCTTTCATAAAGAAAAAGAAACTTTAAGTAAGCAGACTTCTCAATTAAAAGAAATAATAAATTCAATGAAGCCAGAAAAATCTGAGCTTATAAGTTTTAGTAAAGATGAAGTTAAAAAAACAATTAACGCTATATCTAAAAATTTTGATAGGGATAATGGCGGCTTAGGCAGAGCACCAAAATTTCCAAATGAGCCTACAATGAGATTTCTAATTGATCAAAAACACCCAAAAGCAAAAGAAATTATTAATTTAAGTTTTAAAAAAATGTTGCAAGGAGGATTATTTGATCATATTGAAGGTGGATTTTTTCGTTATTGCGTAGATATTGATTGGACTATCCCTCACTACGAAAAAATGCTTTATAACAGTGCGCAGTTAATAGAGCTATATTCTCTGATGTATCAATCTAATAAAGATAAAAAAATTAATGATTCAATATACCTAACGATTAAATGGCTGACTGAAAAGATGCGATCTCAAGAAGGTGGTTTTTTTTCTTCAATGGATGCAGATTCAGAGAATGAGGAAGGTGATGTAGAGGAGGGAGCTTACTATAATTGGTCTTTAGAAGAGTTAAGAAATTTTTTAACACCTGATGAATTCTTAGATTTATATAATAGGTTTAATTTGGATGGAGAGCCAAACTATGATGGAAAGAAATGGCATTTAAATCTGAGAGTATATGATACAGATGAAAAAATTAAGGGTATTAGAGAAAAATTAAATACAATGAGGCAATCTAGAATTAAGCCCACAACTGATGAAAAAATTATAACTTCATGGAATGCACTTATTATAAAAAGTCTTTTAATAGCAGGAGAAACTTTTAATGAACCAAAATGGATAAAAATGGCTCAGGAAACAATCGATTTTATTTTACATAAATTATTTATAGATGAAAAACTTAAATCAATTTATATCGATGAAAAATCCCTATTAAATGGCTATCTTGATGATTACGCCTTTTTACTAGATGCTTTGATTCAATCTATCCAAATCAACTATAGAGAAAGTGATTTAGATCATGCAATTAAACTAGGAAGTATTATTAAAGAAAAATTTCAGTCTAAAGACGGAGCCTATTACTTTACCGAACATGAGCATGAATTTTTATTTGATAGGCAAATGATTGCAGAAGATAATGCAATACCATCTGGAAACGGATTAGCTTGTCTTGCGTTACAAAAACTATCTCAAATTACCTCTGATCATTCTTATGCGGATTCAGCTGAGAGAGCCTTGTTGAACTGGAATGACAGAGTAATAGATAATGGACAGTCCTACCCAAGCTTACTCAGAGCATATGTATTTTACCTCCAACAAAAAAGTATAGTTTATGTAAGGGGAAATACTAAAGAAATAAAAGAGTGGAAAAATCAAATTAAGAAGAAAAAAGTTAATTTTAATAATATTATAATTATTTACTTGAAAGAGGGAGAAAAAATAGATTTATTGTCTGTTAATAGGCCCTATAGAAGTGGAGGAGTTGCATATTTATGTCAAAATCAGACTTGCTTACCAGCAATATATTCGTCGCAAGAATTACTAAATTATTTAACTATTGCATAATAAAGTTTTAGTTTAGCTTGCTATTTCGATAAGAATAAACAAAGTACATCCCGATACCCATTAGAATCCAAATAAGAAATCTTATCCAAGTTTGTATAGGTAAAAATAACATAAGTAAACTACAAGAAATAATTCCTAAAACAGGAACAATTGGGTGCCATTTATTTCTAAAAGTATTTTTATCGTTTGTTGTGTTATTTCTTAGAAAAATTACACCTAAACAAACAATAACAAAAGCAGATAAAGTTCCAATATTAACAATTTCTGCCAGAGTACCTAAAGATGTAAAGCCAGCTACTATGGATATAAAAATACCACATATTAAAATAGTTTTAATTGGAGTCTGAGTTTTTTGATTGACTGAACTGAGACTTATAGGGAGGAGACCATCTCTACTCATTGCAAAGATAATTCTTGTCAGTGCATAATATAAAACAAGCATGACCGTTGCAAGTCCAGCAATAACTCCAGTGGAAACTAAGGCAGAAGCCCATGGAAAACCAATTTTTGCTAAAGCGAATGCGACTGGCGAAGAAACATTAAGCTCTTTGTAAGGTACCACTCCAGTTAATAGAGCTGCCACAATTATATAAATAATGGTGCAAAATAATAGTGAATTAATTATTCCTTTAGGCAGATCTCTTTGAGGGTTGATAGCTTCTTCTGCTGCTGTTGAAACTGCATCAAAACCGACGTATGCAAAAAAGACAATTGATGCTCCAGCGAGAACCCCAACTGTTTTTCCACTAGGAAGTGTTTCAAACCAACCGTAGGGCATAAAAGGGCTCCAATTTTCAGGATTAACATTGAATACAGCAAGTGCAATAAAGATTAAGATTGCAGAAACTTTAACAGCTACCATTATTTTGTTAAATTTTGCGCTTTCTTTTATACCTACAATTAATAAGGTCATAATCATTAAAATAATGAGAGAGGCAGGGAGATTTATTATTCCACCTAAACTCGGTGGTTTTGTTAAAGAATCAGGCAGTCCAATACCCATTGCAATAAGTGCATTATTGAAATATCCAGACCAGCCATTAGCGACAGCAGCAATAGACATACCGTACTCCATTAGAAGTATCCACCCAACAATCCATGCAATAAATTCACCAAATGCTACATAAGTATACCCATAAGCACTTCCACATCCTCCAACAGAAGATGATAGCTCCGCATAAGAGAGGGCAGCAAAAGCACAAGCAAAACCGGAAGCTAAAAATGATAAAATTACAGCAGGACCAGCTTGATTTGCTGCTGCAATTCCAGTCAGAACGAAAATACCTGTTCCAATAATACAACCAATACCAAGTAAGGTTAAATCAAACGAAGTTAGACATCGATTTAATTTTTCATCAGACTTAAAATTGATATTTTTTTTTCTAAATAGTTTTTTTAGCATAATTTATACCCAATCTTTGGGAGGTAGAAAGTTAGTATATAATTTTTCTTCTTCACTTCCTGTTTTTGCTTTCCAGTCATAAGACCATTTCACCATTGGTGGCATAGACATAAGTATAGATTCTACTCTTCCTTTTGACTGAATGCCAAATAGAGTTCCACGATCTTGAAGTAAATTAAATTCAACATAACGACTTCTTCTATAAAGCTGAAAGTCCCTCTCTTTATTTGTAAATTTAGTATCTTTTCTTTTTTGTACAATTGGTAAATAAATTTTAGTAAGGCTACTTCCAATAGCTTTTATTAGTTCAAAGCAATATTCAAAATTATTATCGGTAAAATCATCAAAGAAAATACCACCAATTCCTCGAGCTTCATTTCTATGTTTGAGTAAAAAATAGTTATCACAATTTTTTTTAAATTTTGGATAAAGTTTCTTATCAAAAGGATCTAGGACATTTTTTAATGATTGGTGAAAATGGATAACATCTTCTTCAAAAGGGTAATATGGAGTGAGATCTATTCCACCACCAAACCACCAAATATCTGCTTCTCCATTTTTCGATGCAATAAAGAACCTTACATTCATGTGTACAGTTGGGACAAAGGGATTATAAGGGTGGAAAACTAATGAAACACCCATAGCTTCCCATTTTCTATTCTGTACTTCAGGGTGAACATCAGTAGCTGTTTTTGGAAGTTTGGATCCAGTAACTGATGAATAACCGATACCAGCTCTTTCAAATATATTACCATTTTCTAAAATGGAGGTTGTTCCACCACCACCTTCTTTTCGTTGCCAAGAATCAATTAAAAAATTTTCACCATCTACCAATTGTAAGGCATCAACTATTTTTTCTTGTAGATCTGCTAAGTATTCTTTAACTATATTTTTATTAATTTCATTAGTCATTATGATCTTATAATTTTTTTAGTTTGAAAGTCTTGAATAACTGAAGGGCGCTTACTTTTTCCTATACGTCCCTTGATAATTTTAACTTGTTTAGGAAGAAATCTACATACATCCCTATAATTTTTTAAAGGAATTTTTCCACTTAAATTTAAACTTGATGAAGTAATAGCCATATCAATTGAATTGGTTAAAATCTTGCAGGAAGAAAAAGATGAAATTCTTAATGCAATTTTAGAGTTACTTTTTAACCAGTTTGGGCAATGATTATTTACAGGCATTAACCAAGTATGAGGTCCTGGCCATTTAGAGAATAAATTTTTTGAAGTTGAATTATGTAATGGCCCTAAAAAATAATTAAATTGTTTTATTGAAGAGCCAATAAGGATAAAATTTTTACTTAGAATTCTTTTTTTAATTTTAATAATTTTTTTTATTGCTTTTCTATTTTTAGGGTCACAACCAAGACCAAAGCATGATTCAGTGGGATATGCAATAATACCTCCTTGTCGTATAAAGCGATTTAATCGTTGATTTTTCATTGATCATTCTCCAATGCTTTTTTGCCAATATCTGTTCTATATTGCATACCTTTAAATTTAATATCCTTAACTAAATCATAGGCACGATCTTTGGCATTCTTGAGAGAGTCTCCTTTTGCCGTAACACCGAGAACTCTTCCACCGGCTGTATAAATTTTATTATTCTTTAATTTCGTACCTGCATGAAATATATATGAATTATTATTATTTTTATTATGATTAAATATTTCGTCATTAATTTTAGGTTGATTAGGATAATTTTCTGAAGCACATACAATAGTTATTGATGAGCCATCATCCCAATTAGCTTCATAATTTTTAATATTTTTATTTGATGCAGCTAAAAGTATTTCAAATAAATCACTTTTAAGCCTAAAAAGAATAGGTTGCGTTTCTGGATCACCCATTCGACAATTGAACTCAAGTGTTTTGATATTATTCTCTTTATCAATCATTAAGCCTGCGTATAAAAAACCTGTAAATTCTATCCCATCCTTTTTCATACCTTCGGTAGTAGGCTCTATGATTTCAGTTATAATTTTTTTATGTAATTCTTTGGTTACAATTGGAGCAGGTGAATAGGCGCCCATGCCACCTGTATTGGGACCTAAATCTGAATCTAATAGTCTTTTATGGTCTTGACTTGATGCCAAAGGAAGAATTGAATTGCCATCACATATGACAATGAAACTAACTTCTTCCCCTGTTAAAAATTCTTCAATAACAACTCTAGCTCCTGCATCACCAAATAAATTATCTTCAAGCATTGATTCTACTGCAACCATTGCCTCTTTAACGTTCATTGCAACAATCACCCCTTTTCCAGCAGCTAACCCATCTGCTTTAATTACAATTGGGGCTCCTTCTTTATTTATATATTCATGAGCATCTTTAATATTTGTAAATGTTTTATACTTTGCTGTAGGAATTTGATGGCGATACATAAAAGATTTTGCAAAATCTTTTGAGCTTTCAAGCTGAGCTGCTAATTTTTTTGGACCAAAAACTTTTAATTTATTTTCTATAAATGTATCTACAATTCCTTTAGATAGTGGAACTTCTGGACCTATGATTGTTAAATCTACTTTTTCTTCTTTTGCAAATGAAACTAATTTATCTATATCATTAACACTAATATTAATATTTTCTATTTTTTCTTCTAATGCAGTTCCACCATTTCCTGGAGCAACAAAAACTTTATCAACAAGTGAGCTTTGTTCTATCTTCCATGCAAGCGCATGTTCGCGACCTCCATTACCAATAATTAGAGCTTTCATATTTAATGTTTAAAGTGTCTTATGTCAGTGAATACCATTATTAACCCTTGCTCATTAGCTGCTTTAATTACTTCATCATCTTTAATGCTTCCCCCAGGTTGAATAACACATTTTGCACCATAACTTGCAAGAATATCTATGCCATCCCGGAAGGGAAAGAATGCATCTGAGGCAACCACACTATCGATTAGAGATATTTCTAAATTTTCTGCTTTTATTGCGGCTATACGAGTACTATCAACTCTACTCATTTGTCCTGCACCAACTCCAAGTGTTTTCTTATCTTTACAGAAAATAATTGCATTAGATTTAACATGTCGTGAAACTTCCCAAGCAAAATTTAAATCTTCTAACTGTTTATTACTAGGCTTTAATTTAGTCACAACTTTACATTTATTTATATTTAGTATGTGATTATCGCTTGTTTGAACCAACCATCCTCCACTAATTTTTTTAAAATCCAAATTATTTTTTAATATATTAATTTCAACTTGTAATAACCTGATATTTACTTTTGTTTTAAAAATATTTAATGCTGCTTTCGAATAGCTGGGTGCAATAATGACTTCAACAAATTGGCTCATAATTAATTTAGCAGTTTCTGCATCCATTTCCTTATTGATTGAAATAATGCCACCAAATGAAGATGTTGGATCTGTTGAGAAAGCTCCCTTATAAGCATTTTTTATTGTTTTAGCAGAACATACACCACAAGGATTTGCATGTTTTACTATTACGCACGTAGGCTCAGAAAATAACTTAACACATTCCCATGCTGTATCTGAATCGTTTAAATTATTAAATGATAATTCTTTACCTTGAATTTGTTTAAAATTTGCAAGAGCTCCATTTTGAATTTGTGGCTCAACATAAAAAGCAGCTTTTTGATGAGGATTTTCCCCATAACGCATATCCATTTTTTTATTCAAACTTTGATTTAAGGTTTTAGGAAAAATTATTTTTTTATCAGTTCTAGAAAGATATTTACTAATAGCCTCATCATAATGTGCTGTATGTGAAAAAGCATTTTGAGCAAGTTTAAATCGATACGATTCCCCAATTTTTCCTTTATTTTTTTTTAATTCCTTAGAAAAATTATCATATGTACTTGGATCTGTAAGGATAACAGTGCTTTTATAATTTTTTGCAGCAGCTCTAATCATTGTAGGTCCACCAATATCAATATTTTCAATTGCTAACTCTAAATTACATTTAGGGTTATTAATTGTTGCTTCGAAGGGATATAAGTTGACAATGACAAGATCAATTTGAGGAATACTATTTTCTTTAAGGGTTTCTAAATGTTTTGGATCGTCTTTTTTTGCTAAGATACCACCGTAAATTTTTGGATGCAAAGTTTTAACTCGACCATCAAGCATTTCTGGAAATTTAGTATAGTTGCTTACTTCAGTTACTTTAATATTATTTTTTTTTAAAAGCGTGGCTGTTCCACCAGTTGAAATAATTTCAATTTTAAATTTTTGTAATATTGTGGCTAAATCTAAAATATTTGTTTTGTCAGAAACACTAATTAAGGCCCTACTTATTTTGATCATATTATGTTTCAATTTTATGAAGTTTAAGTTTTTTTCTAAGTGTATTTCTATTGAGGCCAAGAATATCAGAAGCCTTACTTTGATTACCTTCTGCAAGGTTCATAATGTAAAGTAAAAGAGGTTTTTCAACTGATTGTATTACCATTTCATAAACACTATTTGGATTTTCACCTGATAAATCTTTAAAGTATTGATCTAGGAGTGTATCAATATCATTAGATAAATTAGCTTTACTCATTAAGCGACAAGTCCAAGTTCATTTTCGTGATCCTCATAAGTAATATATTTATCAAGTTTTCTTAATTCATTGAAATATTGTTTAATGTATGCAATTTGCTTTGTTGTTTCATCAATTTGATTCATATTGAATCTAAACTGGGCAGAATTTTTCAGTCCTTTGGTATACCAAGAAATATGTTTTCTTGCAATTCTATGACCTCGTTCCACACCATAAAAATCGTATAAATCCTTTACATGTTGAATTGTTGTTGTTTCTATTTCAGTTATAGAAGGTCGAGCCATATGCTCACCAGTTTTCAAAAAATATTCGATTTCCCTAAATATCCATGGCCGGCCTTGTGCAGCTCGTCCAATCATAATGCCATCAGCTTTGGTATATTCAAGAACAAATTTTGCTTTTTCTGGCGAAGTTATATCACCATTAGCTATAACTGGAATATTAATTAATCGCTTTACATTAGCAATAGTATCGTATTCTGCATCTCCTCTGTATAAACAGGCTCTTGTTCTTCCATGCATTGATAAAGCTTGAATCCCTGAATCTTCAGCAATTTTTGCTATTCTAGGGGCATTTTTATTTTCCTTATCCCATCCTGTTCTTATTTTAAGGGTTACTGGGATATCAACAGATTTAACTACTGCGTTAAGAATTTTTTCAACTAATTTTTCTTTTTGAAGGAGTGCTGATCCTGCCATTACATTACATATTTTTTTTGCAGGACACCCCATATTAATATCAATAATTTGGGCACCTTTTGCCATATTAAATCTTGCAGCCTCAGCCATCATATTAGGATCAGCACCAGCAATTTGAACAGAGACGGGGGCAACTTCACCTTCGTGATTTGCTCTTAATAGAGTTTTTTCACTGCCATAAAGGAGTGAATTTGAGGTTACCATTTCACTAATGGCCATACCAGCACCATAATGTTTACATAGCATACGAAATGGTCGATCAGTCACACCAGCCATTGGGGCTAATATAATATTATTTTTAAGTTTGTGAGGCCCTATTTGCATATTATAAAATTTTATAGATAAGCGAAGTGCTTATTTTATAATCAATTAGATGATAATCAAAGTTTAATTTTCTCGCCAATCAAATTTTAGTTCTTTTAAGATTTTCTTAAGGTCTTGCATTGCTTTACTGACAGGTTCAGGTTCTCCTTTTATTCCAAGTTCTAGCATTTTTTTTGGTCTTAATTTAGGTAAGCTATAAATTTTAATACCCCCATTTTTTTTCTGAATTCTTTGCATTGTGTCAAT
>JAOHSH010000012.1 GCA_028122555.1 Methylophilaceae bacterium | reverse complement strand
CCTTTTTATCCACATCCTAAAAAATGAAAAAAATAAGTAACTCTTTATGTAAAAATATTTTTTTTAATCAATTAAAAAAAATTAAATATGGTTCAATTATAATAATTGACGAAAAAAAATATGTATTTGGAAAAAGTCAAAAGCTTTCAAGTACTATATTTGTCAGAGATAATAATTTTTATTTTGATATTATTACTGGGGGATCTATAGGTGCGGCTGAATCATATATTCAGAATATGTGGGAAACAGATGACTTAACAAAAGTTATTCAAATTATGGCCCTAAATTCTAATCTAACAGACAATATTGAGAGATCATTTAATTTAGTAATTCGTCCTATTCTAAGATTTTTTCATTATTTAAAACGTAATAATAAAAAAAATAGTGTTACAAATATTTCTAAACACTATGACCTTAGTAATAATTTTTTTAGTGAATTCTTAGATCCATCTATGATGTATTCATCCGCAATCTATGATCATAGGCATAAATCATTAAATGCAGCTTCAATAAATAAAAACAAAATAATATGTCGAAAATTAAATTTAAAAAAAACGGATCATCTTATTGAGATTGGTTCTGGTTGGGGTGGCTTTTCAATATATGCTGCTACACACTATGGGTGTCAGGTAACAACAACGACAATATCAAAACAGCAATATCTCTACACGAAAAATAGAGTTAATAAGTTAAAGTTGAGTAAAAAAATTAAAGTTATTTTCAAAGATTATCGTGATCTAAAAGGAAATTTTGATAAGGCTGTTTCTATTGAAATGATTGAAGCTGTTGGGCATAGGTATTATGACGAATACTTTAATAAGATTAATTCGCTTTTAAAGGAAGATGGCATGGCTCTTATCCAAGCTATAACAATTAGAGATCAAAAATATTACAATGCGCTTAAATCAGTAGATTTTATTCAAAAATATATTTTCCCAGGAAGCTGTATACCATCTCTTAATATTTTGCAGAATAGTATAACTAATTCTTCTAATATGATTATCAAAGATATAGAAGATATTGGTGATCACTATGCAACCACATTAATGCATTGGAGAGAGAACTTTATTAAAAATTTAACTAATATTGAAAAATTAGGATTCGATAAAGAATTTAATAGAATGTGGCTTTATTACTTTTGTTATTGTGAAGGTGGCTTCAGAGAAAAAGTTATCAATGATTTGCATATTTTATTAACTAAACCAATGAATAGAGATAAGGTTTTATAATATTTAGATGAATCCAATTTCAAAAAATAAAAAAAATCAAAGTTTAGATAAGTTAGAAAGTATTAGATTTTTAAAGAAAAAATTAGCTGTTAATCCAAATGATATAGCTATTCAAATAGAAATTGCCAACCTTTATGCAGCAAACAATAAATTTATTGAAGCAGCAATATATTTTAGAAAATCACTTTCAATATTGTATGAAAATGAGGATATTAAAAAAGGCTTATGTTTTTGCCTAATAGAAATTGGCAATAATTACCAAGCGAATAGAAAATTTGAATTAGCTAAAATTACTTTTGAAGAAGTACTTACTTATTATCCTAAAAATTCAGATTATCTATTTAACTATGGGAATGCTTTGTTCTCTCTTAATGAATTTGAAAAATCTATTGAAGCATTTAAAAATTCAATAAATAATAATTTGCTTGAACCAGATGCAGATACATTTAATAATTTAGGTAATTCATATCGTCGGCTTGGTAAAAATGCAGATGCAATGAATTGCTACAAAAAGGCACTAAAAATAAATCCTAAATTAATTCACTCAAAAGTTGAATTAACTCATTTGATGCAATATCTTTGCGAATGGGAAGATATCGATACTTACTTTCAAGATATTAGAAAACATATCAATAGTAAAGATAAAGGTAAAGTATCACCATTTACCGTTCTTTCAATGCCTAATTTTAGTAATAACGATTATTTAAGAGTTGCCTCAAATTGGTCTAAACAACTAAAAATAAAATCTCTTAGCAAGTTAAGTGCCACAAAAAAAAACAAACTTACAATTGGTTATCTATCAGCTGACTTTAGGAACCACCCTCTTTATTACCTGATTTTTGATATATTAAAAAATCATAATAAAGAAATGTTTAGTATCAAATTATTTTATTCAGGTCCTAATGAATCTTCAATTGAACATGAAGCTTTTAAAGAATTAGGTCATGAATTTATTGAGCTTTCTAACAAGAATGATGCTCAAGGGGCTCAATTAATAAGAAATCATAAAGTTGATATATTAGTTGATTTGTCAGGATTCACACAAAATAGTAGATCATTTATAGCTGCTTACAAACCTGCTCGATATCACATAAATTGGCTTGGTTTTGCTGGGTCAATGGGATTTCATAACAATAATCCACTTTTTGATTTCATTCTAGCGGATAAATATATAATTCCTCAAGAAAACATAAGTGATTATGCAGAAAAAGTTATATATTTGCCTCATTGCTACCAACCTAATATTAAAAATAGGCCTAAACTTTACCCAAAAACTAAAACTGATTATGGATTCAATAAAAATACATTTGTATACGCATCTTTTAGTCAGTCAATAAAAATTACAAAAAAACAATTTGATATATGGTTAAAACTTCTCAAAAATAGTCCTACAGCGAACCTATGGCTCCTAGAATCAAATAAATTATATAAAGAAAATTTATGGTCTTATGCAAAAAGAAATGGTGTCGATAGTAATAGAATAAAATTTGCCCCAAAAGTCTTAATCGATGAACATATTAATCGTCATCAAATTATTGATTTATTTTTAGATACATTTCCTTATAATGCCCACACATCTACAAGCGATACAATATGGGCAGAATGTCCTGTTCTAACATTGTCAGGTAAAAGCTTTGCCAGTCGTGTTGCAGGAAGTATATTAAAAGAAATAAATTGTGAAGAGTTGATAGCGAGTGATGATACCGGTTATTATAATAAAGCCCTTGAGCTTTATGAAAACCCAAAAGAACTATTAAGAATTAAACAAAAAATTATTGTAGGTAAGAATAAATCGATTATATTTAAACCTGATGCATTTACCATTAATTTAGAAAAAATCTATAGTGATTTATTTACGAGTTGAAATTAACACACCCAAAATAATAAATATACCACCAATAAAATCTTTAAATAACAATGTTTCATTAGCTAATAAGTATCCTGATATACCAACAACAATTATTTCAAATAAAAAAATTGGACTGGCTCTAACCGCTTCAACTAATGTAAGACCAATTTGAACAACCATTGTTGTAAATAATAAAATAAAACCTAAAAAAATTAAAATTAAAGTAGCTTTTAAACTAAAGCTAGAAGTGCTTATTTCTAAAGGGAATAAGATACTAGAAGCTAATGCAATTACAATTACTCCAACCCAAATAGCATATGACTTTTCTTTTATACTTAAATGGCTAAAGCGTCTTGCTAAAACATTAGTTAAAGCAAAACCAATGCCACCGATAATTGCATAAATATCACTTATATTAAAAATTAAATAAGAAAATTCATCTTGCCAAAGTACAATAAAAGCTCCGAAAAGACTTAATAATGCAGCTAAAATATTTTTTAAATATAGCTTTTCTTGTAAAAATAAAAAAGAAAATGGAATTGTCCAAACTGGTGACAAGAAAAATAAAAGCATTACTCTAACTAATTCGCCATTTATAACTGCCAATACATATGCAATATTAGTAATGCCACCAATCAGGGCATAAATCCAGAAATTTCTATGTTTAAAATTTAAAAAATGATTAGGTTTATAAATAAATAGACTTAACAGTAGAGTAAAACTAAAACTAATCAAGCTAGAAAAAACTCCAGAAATACCAAACTCAGCTAAAATTCTATATGGGTACCATATTAAACCCCAAGTTATCGTCCCAAAGATCAAATAAAGAATGCCCTTATATTTATCTAATCTGCTAAAAATGATTCTATCCTAGTCGTAACTTTTAAATTTAAATCATTACTAAATGGATCAAATATTTCTAAATTCTCCATCTTACGCATCCAAGTTATCTGTCTCTTTGCTAATTGCCGTGTAGCGAAAATTATTTTATCTTTTAATTCACTTTTAGTAATTTGTTTTTTTAAGTAATAATAAGTTTGTCGGTAACCAACTGACCTAAAAGAAGGGTATGAATCATCTAAGGCTGGATACTTAGCTAAAATACCCTTCACTTCTTCGATTAATCCTTTTTCAAGCATATGTTCAACTCTCTCCTCAATTATTCTATGTAATTGCCCCCTATTTTTTGGCCATAATGCGATCTTTAAAATCCTACTTGAAGGGTATGATTTTTTTTTATTCATAAAAAAAGAAGATAATTTGTTACCAGAAATATAATAAACCTCTAAGGCTCTTTGAATTCTTTGTATGTCTTTATAATGAATTTTACTTGCTGATACAGGATCAATATCTTTAAGCTTATTAAATAGAAATTCAATACCAAATTTATTAAATTCATCTATAACTTTCTTTTTAGTTTGTAAGGTAGAAATTGGTAGGTTATCTAAAGGATTTTCTAGGGAATTAAAATACATCATTGTGCCTCCATAAAGAAAGGCAATTTTTCCCGAATCTATAGACTTAGATAGAATTAAATCAACATCTTTTTTAAAATTTCCAACTGAATATGATTCAATCGGCGTTCTAATATTTAATAAATGGTGTGGTGTTTTGATTAAATCCTTTTGATTTGGTTTTGCAGTACCAATATTCATATTTTTATAAATTTGAGCTGAGTCAACACTAATAATATTTATTGGAAATATACTATTAAGGTAACTAACAAGTTCTGTTTTTCCAGTTGCAGTCGGACCTAATAAATAAATTCTTTTCTCATTATTCATATTTAGTATAAAAAGCAATAGGAGAGCTAGTATTTATATATTTTTTTATTCCTTTTAAAATACTTAATGAAATTTTTTGCTGAAATGATCTAGATATAAGATTTTTTTCCTCTTTTCGATTACTTATAAATGCTGTTTCTATAAGAATTGAAGGAATATCTGGGGCCTTAAGAACTGCAAACCCAGCTTGCTCTACACGCTTTTTATGCAGTCTATTTACTTTTTTTATTTCTCTTAAGACATTCTTACCAAGTTTAAGACTATCATTAATAGTTGCTGATTGTGATAGATCAAGTAATGTTCTGGCAAGTATAGGTTCCTTATCATCAATACTAACTCCCCCTATTAAATCAGCTTCATTTTCATTGTTAGCCAAAAACTTAGCAAATGCACTAGTCGCCCCTCTTTCTGATAAAGCAAATACAGATGAACCTCGAACTGCTCTTTTTTTAAAAGCATCAGCATGAATGGATATAAAAATATCTGCTTTTATCTTTCTAGCCTTAGTAACTCTTTTACCTAGAGGAATGTAATAATCACCTGTCCTTATTAAAACTGCTTTCATGTTAGGTTCTTTGTCGATTAGTTTTTTTAATTTTTTTGAGATTTGAAGATTTACAACTTTTTCTTTAGTTCCTTTTGCGCCTACTGCACCTGGATCCTCACCTCCATGACCTGCATCAATTGCAACTATAGTTATCTTCTTAGTATTCGAAATTAAAGGATCTATAGTTTTTTTATCATCCTTTTTTTTAAGTTGCTTTAATAAGCTTGCAATTTCATCCTTATCTTGTGGGTAAACATCAATAACTAATCTATGCTTATATTTTTTATTTGGTTTTAGTGAAAAAATTTTAACACTAGCAGAAACTTTAAGATCTATGACTATTCTAGTAACGTTGGGGTTAAATTGTGCCACTCGAATTTTTTTAATATTTGGATCAAGACCTACAACTTTGGAACTTAAATTTTTAAGAGTTTCATTTAATATAATATTCTTTAAATCTATTACAATCCTTTCTGGATTTTGAAGCATCATTTGATCATTTGAGATAGGTAATGCAGATTCAATTGTTACTCTTGTATAGTCTAAAGCTGGCCATACTCTAGTAGCATTTACTATATTTTCACCATTAACTGGGAGAGTAAAAATAAATAAAAAATGAAAAATGAAAAAATTTATTATAAGTTTTCTAAGCATTTATTTCCTTTAGGCGTAAAGCTATCTATAAAGCTAGCTCGACCTTGATTTTTATATAATAGTTTAATTTCTAAATCTGGTTTAGGTAAAAAACCATAAGATTTCTCAGGCCATTCAATAAGAGTAATATTACAACTAGTAATATATTCTTGAAATCCTGATGATACCCATTCATCAGGGCTTGAAAATCTATATAGGTCAAAATGATTTAAAGTAAAATTATCAAACTCATATTGCTCTATTAGACTATAGGTTGGGCTTTTAACTGATCCACTATACCCAAGACCATTAATTAAACCACGAGCCAAAGTAGTTTTTCCAGCACCTAGATCTCCTTTAAGAAATATAAGAAGCCCCTCAGTGAGGCAAGTAGAGATACTTTTACCTAAATCTAAAGTATTTTTTTCACTAGAAAGTAAAATTTTTAATTCTTTCATGATGATTTTAGTTTATTATTTTTAACTTATGAATGATAAATTAAAATGGAAATCAATAACAGAAAAAATTAAAGTTTGGGGTCATGAATTAGGTTTTGATGAAATTGGCATCTCCGATATAAATCTTAATCAATCAAAAAAATCATATAATGATTGGATTAAGTTAGGATTTCAAGGAGAAATGCACTATCTTAAAAAAAATAAAAATCTGAGGTTTAATCCTACGAAATTAGTTCCAAAAACTCTAACAGTAATCTCAGTCAGACTCAATTATTTTCCTCAAAAAGAAAATACACTCAAAATACTCAAAGATAAAAATAGAGCTTATATCTCAAGATACTCTTTGGGAAGAGATTATCACAAAGTTATTAGAGGTAAATTAAAGACTCTAACTGAAAAGTTAAAAGGTGAACTAAAAGATATATCATTTGATTCTAGAGTTTTTACTGATAGTGCACCAGTATTGGAGGTTGAGCTTGCTGAAAAAGCTGGTTTAGGTTGGAGAGGTAAACATACTCTGCTATTAAATAAAGATAATGGTTCTTGGTTTTTTTTAGGTGAAATTTATACTAGCCTACCATTGGTAATAGATGAAAGAAAAACTAACCATTGTGGGAGCTGTTCTGCATGCATTGATGTATGCCCCACGAAAGCTATTATTGCTCCTTATAAGTTAGATGCTAATAAATGTATTTCATACTTAACAATAGAATTTAAAGGTTCTATACCCATAGAGTACAGAAAGCCTATTGGTAATAGAATATATGGTTGTGATGATTGCCAATTAGTATGTCCATGGAATAAATATGGAAAAATAACAAAAGAAAAAGATTTTAATACACGCCATAACCTTGATAATTTGACACTTATAGATAGCTTTAAAATTTCTGAAAAAGAATTTAGAATAATTTTTAATGGAAGCGCAATACTAAGAATAGGCTATAATCAATGGCTTAGAAATATAGCAATAAGTCTTGGGAATTCTCCCAAATCAGACAAAATTATAAAAGTCCTTTACTCTCGACTAAAAGATACAAATAAACTTGTACAAGAACATATCTTATGGGCCATAAAACAACATCAAAATTAATTCTATAGATATAATTACTTTAAAATTTGCTACAATTACAAACTTAATAAATCAAAAATTTTTCTATGACTTCAATTAATAAAAGCTCATCATGGAAGGCGCTTAATAGTCACTTTAAAAAAATGAAGTCGATTCATATGCGTGACCTGTTTATTAAGGAAAATAATAGATTTAATAAATATCATATTCAATATGAAGATTTTTTAGTAGATTTTTCTAAAAACAGGATTACAGATGAAACACTAAATCTTCTTACAAACTTAGCAAAAGAAGCAAAACTTGAAGATTGGCGTGATCGTTTATTTTCAGGAGATAAAATTAACTTTACAGAAAACAGATCAGCTCTTCATATAGCACTTAGGAATAAATCCCAAAAAGCAATTTTGCTTGATGGTAAAGACATTATGCCAAATGTTAAAAAAGTATTGAGACAAATGAAAATATTTTCTAACGATATCAGAAGCGGAAAATTCAAAGGCTATACTGGAAAAAAAATTAAAAGTGTTATTAATATAGGTATTGGTGGCTCAGATCTTGGGCCAGCAATGATTTGTGAGGCATTGAAATCATATGGTGCTAAAGATATTACCCCTTATTTTGTTTCGAACGTTGATGGAGCTGATATTGCTCAAACACTAGAACTTTGTGATCCTGAGACAACCCTATTTATTGTTGCTTCAAAAACTTTTACAACCCAAGAAACAATGACGAATGCATATTCTGCAAGAACATGGCTACTAAAACACTTAAAAGATCGACAATCTATAAAAAATCATTTTGTAGCAATATCCACTAACGGAGCAGCTGTAGATAAATTTGGCATAGATAAAGAAAATATGTTTGAATTTTGGGATTGGGTAGGTGGGAGATATTCTCTATGGTCTGCAATAGGACTTTCGATATCTATCTTTATAGGAATGGATAATTTTGAAAAGCTCTTAAATGGTGCACATGATATTGACAACCACTTTAAGGATGCACCTTTAAATAAAAACATTCCTGTTATTCTTGCTTTAATTGGTGTGTGGTATATAAATTTTTTCAAATTTAATACCCACGCCATTCTTCCTTATGATCAAGGCTTATCTTTATTTCCTTCATACCTTCAACAAGCAGATATGGAGAGTAACGGTAAGTTTATAGATAGGAATGGTAATAAAATTAAATACCACAGTGGTCCAATATTATGGGGCGAATCTGGAACTAATGGGCAACATGCTTTTTATCAACTTATTCACCAAGGTACTGAAGTTGTTCCAAGTGACTTCATCATGCCTATTCATTCCCATTATTCAATTGGGAATAATGGGAACGAGCATCATAAGATACTTATTGCAAATTGTATTGCCCAAACACAATCTTTAATGATGGGAAAAACTAATAAAGAAGCTCGCAAAGAATTAAAAAATCAAAATCTAGATGAAAATATGATAAAAATCTTAACTCCACACAAAACATTTGAAGGAAATAGGCCTTCTACTTCGATTCTTTTTGATAAATTAACACCAAAATCTCTCGGAAGGTTGATAGCAATTTATGAACACAAAATATTTACCCAAGGGATTATATGGAATATTAATTCATTTGATCAATGGGGTGTTGAATACGGAAAACAAATTGCGAAACTTGTTCTACCCAAATTAATTGAGCCAAATGAAACAAGTGGGTTCGATTCCTCAACAAATAATCTAATAAATTACACTAAAAAAAACATTTAAAGCATTAATTTAATTGGATATTATTTTTTAAAATATCATATGCCATGCTAGAACCAATACTAGCTCCTAATTTCTTTGCAAACCTATCAGCAAAGTTACTTTGATTTGTGAAATCTATAATTTTCTCATGGCCAACAATTTCTCTTGCGACTAAATCTATATCGCCATAATCATCAACTAATCCAAGCTTAATTGCGGATTCTCCTGACCAAAAAAGTCCAGAAAAAATCTCAGGATTAACTGCTAATCTATCACCACGACCTTTTTTTACGACATCAATAAATTGTTCATGAACTTCTCCAATAAGATCCTGCATAAATTTTCTTTGTTTTGGCTGGACTGGTAAAAAGGGATCTAAAATTGCTTTATTTTCTCCAGATGTTATGAGTCGCCTATCAATTCCTAGGTTCTTAATTGCTTTATCAAAACCAAATCCATTCATAAGAACTCCAATTGAACCAACTATACTTGCCTTATCAACAAAAATTTTATCGGCTGCTACTGCTATGTAGTATCCGCCAGAGGCACAAATATCCTCAATTACTGCATATACTGGTATTTTTGGAAACAAAGACTTATATCTAATAATCTCATCATTTATTATTCCAGATTGAACAGGACTTCCTCCTGGACTATTGATTGATAAAATAAGAGCTTTTGTTCCAGGATTATCATAAGCTTCTTTTAAGCTACTTTTTACATCAATTGCAGACACTTCTGAATCAACCCCAATCTCTCCATTTAAAGAAATTAGTGCTGTAAATTCACCAGTTGCCATAGTTGAGCTATTTGAAGAGGTTAATACAAAAAATAATACCCACCCTAAATAAATCAAACCAACTAATTTAAAGAAAATACTCCATCTACTGGACCTTTTCTGTTGAATTAAAGATTCCATGGCGATTTTTTCAATCGTTTGTTTTTCCCAATTCGTATCTTGATGCTTCGCCATATCTAAACCTTAAATAGTTACGATTAATTTATCTTCTAAAATCTTTAAATTTAATATTTCTAAATTTTTACCTGCACATGGTCCCATCAGACATTTTCCTGATGAAGGTTCATAAATTGCTCCGTGAGTTGCACAAACTATATATTTCTCTTCTTCCTCAAGAAATTCATTATTATCCCAATCAAGCTCTACATCAAGATGTTGGCATTTGTTTCTATATGCATAATAGTTAGCATTAAAAAAAATAATAAATCCTGATTGATGATCTCCATTGTCTAAAAATGTAAATTTAACAGTGCTGGGATCCTTAGTAAAGAGATCTTTTTGGATTGAAATTTTATTATCCATTGATTCTTATCCAATCAAAAAGATCATAAGGATTTTCAATTACATCTAAAGCACCAAAATCTTTTAATTTATTAAAAGATTCAGATCCATACTTAACTGCTAAAAAAGAAATACCTGCATTTTTAGCCATTTCAAGATCGCTTAAACTGTCACCTATCATTAATGTTTTTTTTGGATCAATCATCGTAAAGTTTAGAATTTCTAAAATCATTTGTGGATGAGGTTTTGAAAAGCACTCATCAACTGTCTTTGTTATTAAAAAATAATCTTTTAATTTTGTTTCAATAAGATCATTATTCAAACCTTGAGCACCTCTTCCTGTTGCAATACCTAAAAGATAACCTTGTTTATTTAGATTTTTAATACCCAGCTCTACGCCAGCAAAGAGTATAGTTTGTGCATCTGTTTTTAAGGAAATATCAATCCTATTATCAGGTATGCCTTTAGCTAATGTTCCCTCCCAATCAAATATAAGTAAATCAAATTTATTTTTTTTCATTTTGAGCTATAAAATCAGAAATGTGAATTGGTATAGGCGCCTTAATTAGAATATTTTTAAGATTTTTTGGGTGTGTAAAACCTAATTCTGCTGAATGAAGAAGCATGTGCTTTAGCCCAATTTTTTTTAAAGATTTATTAAGAATAAAATCTCCATATTTATCATCGCCTAAAATAGGGAAGCCTAGATGTGATAATTGGGTTCTTATTTGGTGTGTTCTTCCTGTAATGAGTTTTACATCTAGAAGACTATATTCACTAAAATTTTTTTTGAGAAAAAAAACAGTCCTTGAAGCTTTTGCTCTTGGTTCTTTCAAAAAAGATTTAACAACTCTTACTTTCTTCTGACCATTATCTGCATTTGTCTTTAAAAGATCTAAATCAACGATTTTTTGTTTTTCTTTCCAGATACCCTTCACAATAACTTGATACTTTTTATGGACCTTCTTTTCTCGCATTTGTTTGTGAATAGCAACTAAAGCTGATCTTTTTTTTGCGATTAAAAGAATTCCAGATGTATCTTTATCGATCCTATGCGCAAGTTCAAAAAATTTATGATTTGGCCAACCCTTTCTAACCAGTTCAATAATACCAAAACTTAAACCACTTCCCCCGTGCACTGCAATTCCTGTGGGCTTATTAAGTACAATAAGAGATTCATCTTCAAATAAAATATTACTTTTAATAATATTAAATTGATTTAAATCTATCTTTTTTAAGCTAGTATCTTTTTTTCTTAAAAAAGACAAGGGTGGGATTCTAATAGAATCATTTAAAGATAATTTAAAGGCTGTTTTAACTCTTTTTTTGTTAACTCTTACCTGCCCACTTCTTAAGATTTTATATATATGGCTTTTGGGGACGTTTTTAAGAAATTTTATTAAAAAATTATCAATTTTTTGCCCTTCACTAGACTCATTTACTGTTTCGTAAATGACTTTATTTTTTATATAGTCTGTCATTTTATTGTTTTCTTTTAATCATTTATCACATATACTCAATTTGTTCAGATATCTTTAAAAAGTTAAAGAGAAAAACAATTCTGAATTATACATGTACAAAGAATTCGAGGTTAGATCTGCTCACCAAAAAATTTAAGAAGCAGAATTAATAAAAAAGATTTTTAGAAGAATTTAAAGATAATTAAGAATAATTTAACTAAATACAAAATATGTATTTAAATTGATGTGTTCATAGTAAAAGTTTGGGTAGTTAATTAAGAAATTGCATATTTTCTTTATGTTATATGTAACTATGACACCAATAAATTCAAAATTCTTTACATAAAATCTTCATATAAAATTTAATGGAGAAATTGTAATGAAACGTATGCTTTTTAACGCAACACAATCAGAAGAACTTCGTGTTGCCACAATAAACGATAGTAAATTAGAAGACTTAGATTTTGAAAGAGGTAACAGAGAACAAAGAAAAAGTAATATTTACAAGGCAGTTGTCACAAGAGTTGAGCCATCACTAGAGGCAGCCTTTGTAAATTATGGTGTTGATCGTCATGGATTCCTTCCATTTAAAGAAATAGCTCCTGAATTTTACTCCAAAAAAACTAGAAAAAAAGATGTATCAATTAAAGACGTTATAAAAGAAGGGCAAGAGCTTATTATTCAAGTTAGCAAAGAAGAGAGAGGTAATAAAGGTGCAGCCCTTACTTCATATTTATCACTAGCTGGAAGATATATTGTATTAATGCCAAATAATAATGGTGGTGGTGGAATCTCAAGAAGGGTTGAAGGGGAAGAAAGATTTGAATTTAAAGAAATACTATCAAAATTAAAAGTTAAAAAGGGTATGAGTGTAATTGGAAGAACTGCAGGTATTGGTGCAACTTTAGAAGAAATTCAGTGGGATCTAGACTATTTAACACAACTTTTTGATGCTATAGCAGGCGCTGCAGATGTACAACCAGCACCATTTCTAATTTACCAGGAAAGTAATCTAGTTGTAAGAGCTATTCGTGATTATTTCCACGAGGAAATAGAAGAAATACTAATTGATAAAAAAGATATTTTTGATCAAGCACATCAATTTATCAGTCATGTTATGCCTACTTATGCAGATAGAGTTAAATTTTACGAAGATGAAATTTCCTTATTTACAAAATATGGTATTGAAAATCAAATTGAATCAGCTTTCCTTAGAGAAGTTCAGCTACCATCAGGTGGCGTAATTGTTATAGATCATACTGAAGCTCTTGTTTCTGTCGATGTTAATTCAAGTCGTTCAACAAAGGGTCGGAGTATTGAAAATACTGCATTGAGTACAAATCTTGAGGCTGCCGACGAAGTAGCTAAACAATTACGTTTGAGAGACATTGGTGGCTTAATAGTTATTGATTTCATTGATATGGAAAACTTAAAGAATCAAAAAGAAGTTGAAAACAGAATTAAGGATGCTTTAAAACTTGATAAAGCAAGAATACAAACAAGCAGAATTTCAAGATTTGGCTTATTAGAACTGTCAAGACAGAGGTTAAAACCCAGTATAGGTGAAGCAGTCAATGGAGTATGTTCAAGATGTCAAGGAACAGGGAGAGTAAGAGATATTCAATCAACATCTTTATACTTACTAAGAATGATTCAAGAAGAAGCCAATAAAGATTCTAATCAAATTATTTCTATACAAATACCGATCGAAGTTGCGACACTTCTTTTAAATGAAAAAAGAAAAGATATAGCTAATATTGAAAGTAAAACAAAAAATGAAATTATTATTATTCCAAATAAATTCTATGAAATTCCAAAGTACAGTCTTGAAAGATCAGCTCAAAAAGCTAGTAAAGCTAGCTATGCTGTTGTTGAACCTCCACTTGAATCAATTCAAAATAATGATGAGGATGAACAAAACCAGAAAGTTAGATTAGAACCAGTTGTTAAAGCAATTGTGCCATCTCAAAGAAATACAAAATCTAAAAATAATAAAACTATTTTTGGTTTCTTTAAGAATTTAATTGGTACAACAGAAGATAGTTTAGTTGAAGAGCCAAAAGAAACAAAGACCGAAGAAAGAAAAAATACTGAAAAGCCTCATAATAATAGAAGACCAAACAATAGAAGACCAAACAATAATAAAAGAAGAAATAATAGAGATAATCTAAATTCCGAACAAAATACTCAAGCTAGGAATTCGAATAGAATCCAAGATAAAAATGAAATAACTCAAGCTAAAAAAGAAGATATTCCTGCAATTAATGAATCTCTGTCTGATAAAAAGGTAAAACCTAATACTGTTAAAGAAACTAAAACTAAACCAAAAAGAAAAGTAGAAAAACTGGAAAAAGTTGACTTGTCTAAAGTTGGGCTAAAACTTGTGGAGACTAAAGCATCCTTAAAAAGCAAAAATGTTAAAACAAAGCTTTCGGAAAAAAAAGAAGTAAAAACTAAAAAAAAGGCTTCTTGGCAAAATCAGCCAAAGAAAAAAGTAGGGAATACAAAGTTAGTAATGGTTGAAACAAAAAAAGAGGTAAAAACAAAAAAAATTAAAAAAACTAGTCCATCAAAAAAATAAGGATATACCAACCAATATAAGCCATAATTAATGCGCCGAAAACATGACCAACTAAAAATAATAAACTAGTTTGCACCTCTCCTTTTTGTAAAAAAGAAAAAATTTCAGAGGTATAAGCAGAGAAAGTTGTAAGTCCTCCTAAAAATCCAATATTTATAAATAACTTTAATTCCTCGCTTATTGTTGAAGCTGTAGTTTGGAAGTATGCAATAGACATCCCTATTAAAAAACCACCTAACAAATTTACAGCAAGAGTTCCAAAAGGAAGTCCTGGATACAAAACATAAAAGAGATAACCTATTACCCACCTCAGCCATGCCCCAATTGCTGCGGCTAAACCAATTATCAGAAAATTTGTAATGTTAAACATTTAACTATACTTTAATAAAATGTTCACGATAATATTTTAGCTCCTCTATAGACTCCAAGATATCTGCCAATGCTTCATGCTTGCCTTTTTTCTTAAATCCATCAATTAGTTCTGGCTTCCATCTTCTTGCCAACTCTTTAAAAACACTAACGTCAAGATTACGATAATGAAAGTAAGATTCTAAATCTGGCATATGTTTAGCCATAAATCTTCTGTCCTGACAAATAGAATTTCCGCACATAGGAGATTTATTTTTCCCCACATATTCTCTAAGAAAATCTAGCAATTGATGAGTTGCAGAATCCTCATTTATCTTTGAGTTTTTAACTTTTTCAATTAGTCCTGATTTTCCATGTGTAGATTGATTCCATGAATCCATTTTTGCTAAAACTTCATTAGATTGATTTATAACCAGTACTGGACTATTTGCTAAAATCTTCAAAAAGGGATCAGTAACCACAACTGCTATCTCAAGAATTTTATCAGTTTCTGAATTTAAGCCACTCATCTCCATATCCAGCCATATTAAATTGTCATTACTTTTACTCATCATGATTTCCATTAAAATTTTATATTAACTTCACTTTCAACTTACTTTTATCGAGCTTTTACTTCACAATAATGGTTTTAGTTTATAACAATTATTATGTCACTTACTTTTTATTATTTATTTATATTTTTATTAATTACAACAACAATCTTTCAAGTATGGCTTACAAAAAGACACATTGCTCATATTGATAAAAATAAAATCAAAGTTCCAAATGCCTTTTCTGAAACAATTTCTCTATCAGATCATAGAAAAGCAGCTGATTATACTATTTCTAAATCTAGAATTGGAATAATTGATTTATTTATTCAAGCTATCTTTTTGTATTTATTAACAATAGGTGGCGGTATTAATATGCTTACCAATTTGTTTAGTAATGTAATTATTAATGAATTAATCATTGGAACAATGGTTATTATATCAGTCATGTTTATATCATCGTTAGTTGACCTTCCTCTAAGTATTTATAAAATTTTTAAAATTGATGAAAAGTTTGGATTTAATCGAATGACTGCTAAAATTTTTATATCAGACCTTTTTAAACAATCTGTTCTAGCATTAGTGATAGGTATTCCTTTACTTTTATTATCACTATGGATTATTTCAAACTTAGGTAACTTGTGGTGGTTATGGCTATGGATATTTATTTCTATTTTTAATTTCTCAATGCTAACAATATACCCAACATACATAGCCCCATTTTTTAACGAATTCCTCCCTCTAAAAGACACAAAACTAAAATTAAAAATAGAAAAACTTCTTTTAAAATGTGGCTTTAAGTCAGGTGGACTTTTCGTAATGAATGGATCATTACGGAGTAATCATGGCAATGCGTACTTTACGGGATTTGGTAATTCTAAAAGAATAGTATTTTTTGATACACTTCTTGAAAAACTTTCTCATAAAGAAATTGAAGCTGTTTTAGCTCATGAGTTGGGGCATTTTCATCACAACCATGTTAAAAAGAGAATTATTTTAATGTTTATTGTAAGCTTAGTTGGCTTATATATATTAGGTATCTTAAAAGATAGTTCTTGGTTTTATGAGTCCTTAGGAGTTATTCAAAGTGACGCTAATGGATTATTACTTTTTTTAATGGTTTCTCCTCTATTTATCTTTTTTATTAGGCCTGTAATGGCTTATTATTCAAGGAAGAATGAATTTGAAGCAGATGAATATGCTTGTAAGTATTCAAATTCGAAAGATTTAAAACATTCACTAATAAAATTATACCGAGATAATGCATCAACACTAACACCAGATCCTCTACATTCAAATTTTTACGACTCTCACCCTCCTGCACTTGAGAGAATAAATGCTATAAATAAAATTTAAATGGAAATTACCACAAAATTAGAATTTGACGCAGGTCATAGAATTCAACATCATAAAAGCTCCTGTAAAAACCTTCACGGTCACAGATATGCTATTGAAGTAACTATTAAAGGTGAAGTTATTATAGATGAATCAAACTCAGATTTTGGAATGGTGCTGGATTTCAAAGATGCAAAAGAACTAATAAAAAAAACTATTGTAGAAAAATGGGATCATTCATTTATAGTCCACAAGGATGATAAGGAAGTTCTCAATTTTTTAGATTCCTTAGATGATCATAAAACGGTAATTTTTCCATTAATTCCAACAGCCGAAAATATGGCACTAATAGCCATGGAGAGATTGAAAATTTCTTTTAGTGAAGAATTTGGCACATTAATTAAACCATCTAAAGTTAGACTCTATGAAACACCAAATAACTGGGCTGATGCTTATTAAATTATTATTAAGCTAACCCTTTTTCTTCAAATTAGAAAAAAAATCATCATGCGCTTTTAATTCATCACTATTAGGATCTATAATAATGAGGTTATCCTGATTAATATTTTTTAGTTTAGGGCTCTTTGAGTTTTGTACAAAATCAATTGATAATACCTCTTGCCCTCTTGTCATACCAATATAAACATCGCCAAGTAATTGCGCATCAAGAAGTGCTCCATGGAAAGCTCTTGAGGTATTATCAACATCATAAGCTTTGCATAAAGCATCTAAATTATTTCTTTGTCCAGGTCTAATTTCTTTAGCAAGTTTTAACGTATCAAAAATAGAAGCTGAAATATTCTCTACTATATCTAAATTTATTTTTCTAAGTTCCATATTAAGAAATCCAACATCAAAAGGTGCGTTATGAATAATTATCTCAGATCCTTTAATAAAACTTATAAATTCTAATGCAATATCTTTAAATAATGGCTTATCTTGAAGAAAATCTGAAGTTATACCATGGACATCTTGTGCAGCTTGATCTATGTTTCTTTCAGGGTTTACATATGTATGATAATGATTTTTTGTTAATTGGCGATTGTTCATTTCAACTGCTGCAATTTCAATAATTCTGTGACCTTGATTTGGATCGAGACCCGTAGTCTCAGTATCTAAAAATATTTGTCTCATAATATAGATTCGTCCTTAATCACCCCTTTATTAGCTAAATAATCTGCTCTATCATTTTCTGGGTGGCCCGAATGTCCCTTTATCCATGTCCAATTAATTATAAATTTTGAAGTTAAGCTGTCAAGTTCAATCCATAAATCTTTATTTTTAACATCTTTTTTATTACTTGTTCTCCATCCATTAATTTTCCATTTATCAATCCACTCACTAATTCCTTTTTGAACATATGTTGAATCAGTATAAATTGTTATTTTACTTTCAGTATTTAAAGTTTTTAATGCCATTATAACTGCCATAATTTCCATTCGGTTATTTGTAGTATCTGCCTCGCCACCAAATATTTCATTTTTAGCATCACCATCAATGATCAAAGCTCCCCAACCTCCATCTCCAGGATTTCCCTTGCACGCACCATCTGTATAAATATTTATCATATTAAAGCTAGTCTTCCTTTAAAAGTGTTGTTTTTTTTACATTTTTCCACTTGGGCTTAATTGGAGTTAAGCTTATCACTTTTTTTTGTGCAACTATAAAATATAGATTACCAAAAAGAGGTAACCAGCGACTTCCTATACTCTCAAAACTATTACTAAATGAATAATTTTCGTCAGAAAATATAGGTTGGTAATTTGAAATTTTAGCTTCTTCAATTGAAAAACCTGAGTCTTTTATTTTTTCTTGAATTGAAAACATACTCAAAAATTTAGCATTCCATGGAAACTGCATACTAAAGGAAAAAAAATTTCTAATTCCAGCAAAACTATATGGGTTAAATGACACTATAATTAAGTGTCCTCCAGGTATTATTGTGCGAAAAAACTCATCGAAAATAGTTTTGTGATCGTCTCGCTCAATATAATGGGGGCAAATTATTAAATCAATTGATTCCTCCGCAATTGGAATGAAAGAGGCATCAAAGCATATATTTTTTGAAGGGCCCTCAGTAAAAAGATGTTTAGTAATTCTGGAGTCATCAAGAAAATTTTTAAAGGGTCCACCTAGTTGAAGAGCATAATAACCAAATTTATCTTCAATAAATTTATTAATAAGTAATTTTTCTTCTGCAATAATATTTTTGCCGGTATTTGATTTAAACCAATTCATAATTTTAAAAATAACATAAAAACAAGGTAAACTTAAGTTATATATGCATTCACTATTAACTCAAAATAATAATATAAATATAATCCCTATTAAAGCATTTAAGGACAACTATATTTGGTTAATCCAAGAAAAACTTAATGGAATTATTGTTGATCCTGGTGATGCTAAACCAGTACTTACTAAACTTGAAAAAGAAAAAATTAACTTAAAGGCAATTCTAATTACCCATAAACATCATGATCATATAGGAGGTATTGAAGAATTAATCAATAATTACCCTAACGTTAAAATTTATGGCCCTGAAAATAATCAATTTGGATTTAAATATCAAATAGTAAAAGAAGGTGATGCAATCACAGTATCTGGAACTAAAGTTAAGTTTAATATAATTGAGACACCAGGACATACGTTAGATCATATTGTATACGTAGATAAAGAACATTTATTTTGTGGGGATACTCTATTTGCTTGCGGTTGTGGAAAACTATTTGAAGGAACACATGATGAAATGTATAAATCATTATTGAAAATTTCTTCGCTTGCACCCAATACAAAAGTATACTGTGGTCATGAATATACCAAAGAAAATATAAAGTTTGCATTAAGTATGGATGCAGATAACTATGAATTAAACGAGCGTTTTAGAAGATTGCAAGATGTAGAAATTACTATTCCATCATTACTTCAAGAAGAACTTGAGACAAATCCTTTTCTTAGAGTGCGAAATAGTGAGGAATTTAAATTAATAAGAAAGAGAAAAGATGAATTCTGAAATAAGCTCGTTATTAAAAATATTATTATTTGCACTGTTCTTTTCAATAACCACAACCGTTCAATCAGAAACAAATGCATTGGGTCAACAGATAACAATTATTGAAAAAGAAGTAGATACAAATAAAAATAAGACTCATTATAAATATAGCATTTGGCCAAGAATTATTAATGGTTATAAAATGAAAGAAAGGCCAAGTCGTAGAATTCGAAACTTTGAAAAATGGTATTCAAAAAGACCTGAATACGTTCAAAGGATGATTGATAGAAGTGAGAAATATCTTTTTTATGTTGTTGGTGAAGTTGAGAAAAGAAATATGCCTATGGAGATAGCACTTCTTCCTATGATAGAAAGTGCATATAATCCCATTGCAACGTCAAGGAAAAAAGCAGCAGGTATGTGGCAATTCATTCCCTCAACTGGAAAAATATATGGATTAAAGCAAAATTGGTGGGTTGATGAAAGGAGAACTGTAATAGAGTCTACAAATGCTGCTTTAAATTATCTTGAGAAGCTTCATGCAGAATTTGGGACATGGGAACTAGCTCTTGCATCATATAATGCAGGGGAAGGAAGAGTTGGGAGAGCAATTAAAAGGAATAAAAGGAATAAAAAATCAACAAATTATTACAATCTTAGATTACCAAGAGAAACAAAAAATTATGTACCAAAATTATTTGCTATAAAAAATATTATTACAAATCCTAGAAAATATGGGTTAAATTTAACAAAAATAAAAAATCAACCATATTTTGAAGTCATTGAGATAAATAAAAATATTGATACTCAGCTTGTTGCTAGGCTGGCAGAAATATCAATTGAAGAATTTCAGTTGCTAAATCCACAACATAAAAGACCGATTATAAATACAAAAAAAACCCCACAGAAAATAAACTTACCCTATCAAAATATTCATATATTTAACTACAATTTTCATAGTTATAATAAACCTTTATCAAACTGGGATTCATACAAGCCTAAAAGGAAAGAAAGTGTTGCCCAAGTTGCTAAAAAATTTGGTATTGATAGAAAAATTTTGATCCAAGTTAATCGTTTAGAACGAAGAAAGTCTTTTAGAAAAAATAGTACTATTTTGATACCTAATAAAAATGCGATTACCACTTATTTTCCCACTAATATAAATGAATTATATAATTACTCATCGATAACTACTCATAAAGTTACTCGTGGCGAAACTTTAAGTCATATTTCTGATAGATATAGTATTTCAGTTAAAGATATTAAGGAATTTAATGAACTACGCTCTGACAAAATAATCATAGGTGATACTTTAGATATTCCTAAATAATATGAAAAAAAAATCTATTTTATTAAATATTTTTGCGCTTCTATTTGGTTCCTTAATTCTAATAAGTTGCTCTAAAGAATCATCAGAAATAATTGATTTTAATAAAGAATATAATAAAATTAACGGCGGTAGTCTTATAAATGCAATGGCTGGAGAACCCAGTAATCTTATTGCTATGATTGCTGGTGACTCAGCTTCCTCACAAATTGCAGGAAATATTTTTAATTCATTAATCAAGTATGATGAAAATTTAAATTATGCACCAGATATTGCAGCAAGTTGGGAAATTTCAAATAATCAGAAAACAATAACTTTTAATCTCAAAAAAAACCTTAAGTGGGCAGATGGTAAGCCACTTACTAGTTCAGATGTATTATTTACATGGCAATTAATTACTAACCCGAATACTAGAACACCCTATGCTTCTGATTATCAACTTGTTAAAAATGCCTCAGCTCCTGATCCTTTAACATTTAAAGTTACATATGAAACTAGCTATGCACCCGCATTAGATACATGGTCTTCTTTACATATACTGCCTAAGCATATCTTGCGTGACGAAGATATTAATAATACTTTCTTTTCTAGAAAACCTACAGGATCGAGCTACTATAAATTAGGGAGCTGGGTCAACGGCCAACAAGTTACCCTCGAAGCTAATGATAAAAGTATTTCTGGAGTTCCTTTAATAAAGAAGTTAATTTCGAGAATAATTCCAGATACCTCCTCCCAATTTTTAGAGCTTACTGCGGATAATATTGATCTCATGAATATAAATCCAATTCAGTATCAACGTGTTTTTCCAGCAAGAAAAGACTTACGAAGGAAAATTGAGCTTTATAAAGAATTAGGGAATGGTTACACTTATCTTGGTTTTAATCTCAAAAAAGAACCATTTAACGATATTAGAGTAAGGCAAGCTCTAAATTACGCTATTGATAAAGATGAAGTTATTAAAGGTGTTCTTCTGGGTCTTGGGGAGCCAATTTCAAGCCCATATAAACCAGGCACAAGATGGAATAACCCGAACTTAACCCCCTACCCTTATAAACCATCAAAAGCTCTTCAGTTACTTAAAGAAGCTGGTTTTAAAGAAAATAAAGATGGCTTATTAACAAAGAATGGTAACCCCTTAAAATTTGAAATTATAACTAACCAAAATAAACAAAGAGAAATGACAGCTGTTGTAATTCAAAAAAGATTACAAGAGATTGGAGTAGAAGTTTCAATAAGAGTAATTGAATGGGCGAGTTTTGTAAATAGATTCATAAAAACTGGAGATTTTGATGTTGTTGTTCTCGGATGGAGCCTCTCTCTTGATCCAGATCAATATAACATTTGGCATTCATCCCAACAGGGGCCAGGTCAATTTAATTTTCTTGGATATTCAAATAAGAAAGTTGATAAATTACTTGAACTTGGTCGAAAAGAATTAAATATTTCTAAACGCGAAAGAATTTATCATAAGTTTTCAAAATATTTATTAGAAGATTCTCCAATAGTATATTTATATGCAGGTTATGGATTAAGTGCAGTACATAAAAGAGTAAAAGGAATTAAGAATCCTGCACCACCAGCAGGAATTTATCACAATAATTACGATTGGTTTGTACCAGAACCTCTTCGTAGAAATGAAATTTCGATACGTTAATGACTTCATATCTTATAAAAAGAATCTTATGGATGATACCGATGCTTATTGGAATAAGTCTCGTATCATTTTTTATAATGCATCTTGCTCCAGGAGACGTAACATCTAGTGAGGCATCTTTTAATCCAAAAGCCTCGGAAGAGTCTCGACAAAAATTAAGAGAGCTTTACAATCTTGATAAGCCTGTAATAATTCAATATAGCCTTTGGTTAAAAAGAATTGTTCAGTTAGATTTTGGAAACTCTTTTGCATCCCATCAAAGACCGGTTTTATGGGAACAAAAAGATAAATCTGGCAATATTACTAAAGGATTAATTCAAGAGTCACTTCCAATTACTTTAATGATTAATCTTTTAGGTATTTCTATCATTTTTTCTATTTCTATTTTTCTAGGCACTCTTTCTGCAGTGCGTCAAAATACATGGGTTGACCGATCAATAACCTTATTTGTTTTTATTGGATTCGCAATTCCTGGTTTTTGGTTGGCACTTCTATTAATGTATTGGACTGGAGTCAGCAATCAATGGCTTCCAATATCTGGACTTCATAGCTTAGGCTATCAAAACCTTAGTAATTTTGGTCAATTTATTGACTTATTAAAACACTTAATTCTTCCAGTTACAATATCATCCCTAAGTGGTCTTGCAGGTATATCTCTCTATGTGAGAAATGGGATGTTAGAAATTCTTCATCAAGACTTTATTATCACTGCAAGATCAAAAGGCCTTAAAGAAAATAATGTTGTGTTTGTTCATGCACTTAAAAATGCTATTCTCCCTCTAATTACGATTGTAGGGCTTTCTATTCCTGGCCTTATTGGTGGATCTGTAATTGCAGAGTCAATTTTTGCTATACCAGGAATGGGCAAACTTTTTTATGATTCAGTTCTAATGAGAGATTTTCCTGTAATCATGGGTATTCTTACTATTGGCTCCTTTCTTACCTTGATAGGAAACTTACTAGCTGATATAGGATATGCTTGGGCTGATCCAAGAGTTAGAAAAGGTCTGGTTAAATGAATATTTTTTTTAAAAATCCCCTTGCACTATCAGGTTTAATAATAATTCTAACAATTTTAATTTTAGCTTTAATTGCACCTTTAATTGCACCCTATGACCCAAATTTTATTGATATTAACTCCATATTATTTCCACCATCAATTGACC
>JAOHSH010000011.1 GCA_028122555.1 Methylophilaceae bacterium | reverse complement strand
GCAGTCTACCTTGCAATTCCAAAAAATTCTGGGGCTTCTAAACAAGAGGGAGCTATTGAATTAAGTAGTGATGGAGACCAATACCCAAGACTCCATGATGAATTTGAAAAGAAAGTCATTTTACCTAAAGAAGGGGATGTAATATTCTTCCCATCTTCTGTTTTTCACAGAACAATCCCTTTTAAGTCAAATGAAGAGAGAGTATGTATTGCATTTGATGTGAAACCAGAAATTATGTAAGTTGAAGTTTTTTAGACATATTTGATAAAAAATACATAGTAACTTGGTGATCCTCAGCTAAAATTTTCTTCATTTGAACATCAGAAACTATAATAACTCTTGCCCAATCTGATACTACATGTGCAGAAGTTAATCTAGGTAATTTGTTTAGTAAGGAGAGCTCTCCAAAGTAATTTCCAGAAGTAATTGTCTCTATTTGATCCCCATTTTTTATAATACCTATTTCACCTTCAATAATAAAAAAAAGTCTTTGGTCTCGATCCCCTTGGCTATAAATAATCTTATCTTTTTTATATTTTTGGCCAAACAATTTCATCAGATCGTTTATGATCTGATGTCGATGGATATGTTTAATAATAAATAGCTGCTTTAATAATAAAATTTCTTTCTTGTGTAATGCTGCGATTAATTCGGCACCTATCAAAAGTGAGGCAGTGTTAAGACATAACCATATTAATGAAATGAAAAGATTCCTCATACCTCCAAAGAATGTTCCATAGAAAGAACTGGCATTAATAAAGAAATCAAAAAAATAACTTAAAAAATACCAAGATAAACTTGTCAATATTGACCCCATAATTAAATATATTTTTTTAATTTTAATTGGAAAGTAAAAATTGAAAAAAATCATTACAATGGCAACTAACAAAATTAATGATGTAATTGAGGAGAAGTAAATTTTTTTTATAATTGGAATATATTCAGCAAATATTGACGAAGCTTCAAGAAGAAATATATCTACAAAAATATAGACAAAAAACAGTGACATAATTGTAATCACAGCTAATATATCTTTTATTTTATTTTTTAAGAAAGTATTTTTGCTAGGTATATCTAAAATATTAGCAAAGCCAGTTCTAAGAGAGGCTGTTAATGGTGTTGCAGCCAAAAATAGAATCATAATCCATATAGCACCCCAACTAGCATGAGAAGCCGAAACTTTATAGACTTCATTTATGATCTTTTCATTTATCTCAGGAAGTAAATGAGATGTTAAATTAATTAATTGAGATAACGCAAATGATGAGTTAGTAAGCCACTGACTTAAAAAAAAGAAAATAAGTAAAATTAATGGGATAAGAGCAAATAAAGTAAAGAAAGATATAGAAGCGTTAAAGGCTAAAAAATTATGCCTACGAAAACCAGAGAAAACCTCTTTTATAATAAAATAGCTTGCACCCCTGTAATTAGAAATCCTTTTAAACATATTTAACAATTTAATAAAATAACTTAAGAAATAGATTTAAATTTTTCTGTAGCACTAATTAATGAAGAAAGTGTGCCATCTTCAGATGCAGAATGGCCTGCATCAGCAATTATAGTTAATTTACAATTAGGTAATTGCTTTTTAAGCTCATAGGCTGTTTTAGGTGGACAAACCATATCATACCGACCTTGCACAATTTCAATTGGTACATCTTTTAATATTTTAACTTTATCAAGGATCTCAGTTCCATCTATAAAACAAAAATTATTTATGTAATGGAGTTGTACTTTGGCTCTTGCTAATTCAAATTCATAGTTAATCTCTTCATTATCATTATCATTATCATTATTATTTATTGAAGGAAGTAATTTTAAAATACTACCTTCAAATTGATTCCATGCAACAGCTGCTTTCTTAGCAATATCAAAATTACTACCAAATACCAAATCAGTATATTCTTTAACAAGATTATCTTTATTAAGATTATCTTTATGATTAAGAAGTAGTTCATGATTCTCTGGAAAAAATTGATCTACATCTTTAAGAAACCAATCTAGTTCATTCTCACGGCTAAGAAATACACCCCGTAAAATTAAACCCTTTACAAATTCTGGATATCTTATTCCATATGCTAAAGCTAATGAACTCCCCCCATGATCCTCCAAATAGAAACCATTTTTTAATATTTAAATGTTTCCGAATTGTTTCAATATCATTAATAAGATCATTCGTAGTATTTTCTTTAGTTTCACCAAGTGGAGTACTTTTCCCGCAACCTCTTTGATCGAAAAGAATTATTCTATAATAGCTAGGATCAAAAAAACGACGTTGTTTAGCCCCGCAACCTCCTCCAGGACCCCCATGAAAAAATATTATAGGCTGACCATTAGAGTTTCCTGATTCTTCAATATATATTTCGTGAATGGCACCGCATGCTATATTGTATTGCGTATACGGCTCAATTTCAGGAAACAGGACATAGGTTTTTTTGTCTGACATTTTATTATTTATCCCAAGATCTTAAATTTTATTAAGGTTGTATTTAACAAGTATTCTACCAAAGTTATTAGCTCTCTTTTTAAGTGGTTTTTTTAATAAGTAAAATTAATCATTAAATGTAAGTAAATTGTAACAAAACTGTTGCAAAACAAAATTCACAGGTATAAAGTGTTTCACAAGCACAGGAATTTCCAGTGCTACAGGTAAGTAAATCACTTATATTTTAGTTTATCAAAATGTAGGAGAAGTATTTACTTCTTTTAAACCCTTAGTTAAAACTATGGAGATTTATAATGAAATTGAATAAAATCAAACTAGCTCTTGGTTTTGTAACTGCTGCTGCTATGGCTATGCCAATGGTTGCTTCAGCTGCAGCTGATCAAGAAAGAGCTATGAAAGATGCTTCAAATTGGGCTCACCCTCGTGGTCAGCATGATAACCAAGCATATTCAAAGTTAACACAAATCAATAAAGGTAATGTAAAAAACCTTAAAGCAGCATGGACTCTTTCAACCGGTGTAAACCGTGGTCACGAAGGTTCTCCAGTTGTTGTTGGTAACATGCTTTATGTACATACAGCATTTCCAAACAACGTTTATGCTTTAGATCTAAACAACAATCAAAAAGTTGTATGGTCTTACTTCCCAAAACAAGATCCTAGCGTTCAAGCAGTGTTATGTTGCGATAACGTTAATCGTGGTCTTGGTTACGGTGACGGTAAAATCTTCCTACAACAAAATGATGGTATGTTAGTAGCGCTTGACGCTAAAACTGGTGCTAAAGTTTGGGATGTAAAAAATACAGATCCTAAAGTTGGTGCTACAAATACTAACGCTCCTCATGTAATTAAAGATAAAATCCTTACAGGTTGTTCTGGTGCTGAATTCGGTGTTCGTTGCTTTATTGCTGCGTACAACATCGCTGATGGTAGCCTAGCTTGGAAGGCTTTCTCTACAGGTTCAGATGCTGAAGCATTAATTGGCGCTGACTTTAACAAAGATACTCCACTTTATTCAGCTCTATCAGTTTACGAAGATGTAAACGGTGGTAACAAACAAGGTGGTTCTTTCAAAAAAATCCCAACTGCACAACTTCAAGGTGGAACTACAGACCTAGGTCTTAAAACATGGTTGAAACCTCAAGCTGTTAAAGATGGTTGGCAACATGGTGGCGGCTCTACTTGGGGCTGGTGGCCATATGATGCAAAAACTAACCTTATCTTTTACGGTACAGGTAACCCATCAGTTTGGAACCCAGACGTACGTCCAGGTGACAACAAATGGTCTATGACTGTTTTTGCTCGTGACTTAGATACAGGTATGGCTCGTTGGGGCATGCAAATGACTCCACATGACGAATGGGACTATGATGGTATTAACGAAGTTATCCTATTTGACAAAGGTGGTAAAACATATGCATGGCACCATGATAGAAATGGTTTTGCATACACATGGGTTGCAGCTACAGGTACTTTAGTTGCTGCTGAAAAAGTTCACCCATTTGTTAATTGGGCTTCAGATGTCGATATGAAATCTGGTGTACCTAACAAACTTGCTGAGCACTCTACTCACCAAGACTACAACACTAAAGGTACATGTCCAGCTGCTCTTGGTACTAAAGACCAACAGCCTGCTGCATATTCACCTAAAACTGGTTTAATGTACTCACCAATGAATCACGTGTGTATGACATACGAGCCAGTTGAGTCTAAATATGTTGCTGGTCAACCTTGGGTTGGTGCTACTTTAACTATGTTTGCTGGTCCTGATGGCGTAATGGGTGGTTTTGCTGCTTATGATCCAATGACTAACAAAAAAGTTTGGTACAACAAAGAGAAATTCTCTGCTTGGGGTGGTGCTTTAACTACTGCTTCAGACTTAGTTTTCTACGGTACTTTAGATCGTTGGTTCAAAGCTCTTGACGCTAAAAGCGGTAAAGAACTTTGGAAATTCCAAGTTGGTTCAGGTGTGATTGGTAATGCATTCACATATGCAAACAAAGGTAAACAACACGTTGGTGTGCTTTCAGGCATCGGTGGTTGGGCTGGCGTTGCAATGAACCTTGGTCTTACAAATGACACAGATGCACTTGGTGCAGCTGGTGGTTATAAAGAACTAACAAAATACAACGCTGCTCCTGGTGGCGGTGCATTAACAGTATTTAGCCTATAATCCTTTATGGTTTTATAGAACTAATTACAGTTTAGTTAGTCTTAAAAACACCCTACTTCGGTAGGGTGTTTTTTTTTATGTATATTTTAATTAGGAATTATTCCTTTGTAGATTAGGGATTTTCATTAGATATTCGGTAAAGATTTAAATGTATAATTATGCCAACTAATAAATTGAAGGAAAAATTATGTTAAAAAATTTCTTAAGTGTTTTGTTGTTTACTTCATTAAGTATTTCAATTCAGGCTGCAGATGACATCCCAGTTCAGGATGATATTGGTAAACCAGGTCAAGCGGCTAGAGTTCCACAAGATCATGAATTTAAAGTTTGTGCTGATCAAAATAATTTACCTTATTCCAACCAAGCTGGAGAAGGGTTTGAAAATAAGATTGCTGAAGTGATAGCAGCTGATTTAGGTAAAGAACTTAGTTATCAATTTTGGCATGATCGATTTGGGTTTATTAGAAACACCATAAAAGCATATCGGTGCGATGTAATTATGGGAACAAATACTACTTATGATGCACTTAATACGACTAAACCTTATTATCGCGCAGGACATGTATGGATATACAGAAAAGATAGTGGTTTTAATATTACTGATTGGAACTCACCAGATTTAAGAAAAGGTGTGATTGGTATAGTTGATAAGAGTCCTGTCTCAGTTGCTTTAGATGCAAATGACTTAATGGCTAACGCAAAACCATATAGATTAATGCGAGATTTAACTAAATCACCAGGCCAGTTAGTAGATCATGTAGTGAGTGGTGAAATTGATGTCGCAATTATGTGGGGACCAATAGGTGGTTATTATGCAAAGAAATCTAATGAAGATCTAGTAGTTAATCTTATTCCAGAATATGCTGAAGGTAACGAAAAATTAACTGGTAAAACTTACTGGAATATTTCTGCTGGAGTAAGAAAAAAAGATGATGCACGTCGAGATATGATTGAAGCAGCATTGATTAGAAATAAAGATAAAATTAGAAAGATCATGGATGACTTTGGTATACCTTATGCTGAACCTGTATTTGCTGATAGATTAGATGGATATCAAAGACATAAAAAATAATATAAATCAGGGTAAAAGGGATGACATCAGTTTAAAAAAAAAGTAAAATAATCGATTGAAATAAGTTATGTATTAAAATTATTCGATCTTTTTTAGGAAACTTTTTAGATAATAATTGTCATACATACAATAGACAACAAAACAGAATCGGAGAAATTATGTTAACAAAAAAAACAGTATTATCAACCTTACTAGCCTGCATAATTGGCTTTGCTGGTTTTGCACAGGCAGAACAAAAATTTATAAAAACAACAGATGGTACAGAGTTTAAGTTTGATAATCCAAAAGGTTTTGGTGATACAAAGAAAAAAGACAATGTAAAGACAAAAGCTGAAATAGAATTTTTAAAGACAGGCAAGAATATTTATGTTGGAGATGCTGAAGCTGAAAAGCGAGGCAAAAAAAGATTCGGATATTGGTCATGTACTCAATGTCATGGACCAACAGCAAAAGGTCAAGTTGGACCTGGTTTAGTTGGCCCAACATTTAAATATCCAAAAAATGCTACAAACAAAGGCATGATAGAAACCATTTGGTTTGGTACAGATGGTGGTATGGGTGGAAAAGGTTATGGAGTAATGGCTGCTGATGACGGTATGACTTTAGATGAGTTATTGAAAACTATTGCTTGGGTAAGAACAAATGGTAGTAGTGGTCTTACTGGGAACGAAAACGTTAAGTAGTTACATTTCTGAAATATTAAATCTAAAAAGACTGAGGTATAATGCCTTGGTCTTTTTTTTATCTTAAACTCCAAACTTTAATTAACTCGAGAATAACAATTTAATGAATTCAGAAAAAAATAAAAAATTACATGAGATATTAATAGTTGGTGGTGGAGCTGGAGGTTTAGAGTTAGCAACTAAATTAGGAGATAATCTAGGAAGAAAAGGCAAGGCAAGTATAACTTTAGTAGATTCTAAAAAAACTCATGTATGGAAGCCACTGCTTCACGAAATTGCTGCTGGTAGTTTAAATCCTGAAAAGGATGAGCTCGACTATTTGGCTCAAGGACATTGGCATAATTTTAAATTTAGACTTGGAAAAATGATTGGCCTGGATCGAAACAAAAAAGAAATTATTTTACAATCTTTTACCGATGAAGAAGGGGTTGAAATTATTCCACAAAGAAAATTTCATTACGACACTCTTATTATTTCTGTAGGAAGTACGATTAATGATTTTGGAATCAAAGGGGCTGACCAAAATACAATAGCTCTTGACACTCTAGGACAAGCTGAACGCTTTCACCAAAAACTTCATAATGCAATATTTAAAGCCCAAACTCAATCATCCGATGATTTTGGTTTTCCATTGAAAGAGCCTGAGCAGTTGGAAGTTGTAATTGTTGGTGCTGGGGCAACAGGCGTTGAATTGGCAGCTGAACTTCACAAGGCAACAAGAGATATGACAGCTTATGGTTTAGATAATATTAACCCTGATAGAGATATTAGTATTTCTTTGATTGAAGCAAGTAATAGATTGCTACCGGCCCTTCCTAAAAGAATGAGTTATTCAGTAGAAAATGAGCTAAAGAAATTAAATGTTAATTTATATCTTGGTGAGAAAGTTACAGAGGTAACAAATAAAGGTATAAGAACTCATACAGGACGTTACATAACTTCTGAATTAGTAGTTTGGGCGGCAGGTATTAAAGCTCCAAACTTTCTATCTAATATTGCTGGTTTAAAAACTAACAACCTTAATCAGTTAGAAGTATTTTCAACGCTTCAAACTACTGAAGATTCTAATATTTTTGCATTTGGAGATTGTGCTGCTTGCCCTATCAAGCCTGGATCTTCCGAGTTAGTTCCTCCAAGAGCACAGTCTGCTCATCAACAAGCATCATTATTATTTAAAAGTATGAAGAAATTGATAGCAGGTAAAAAAAATTCATTACCTAACTATAGCTATAAAGATTATGGTTCATTAGTTAATTTAGGTCGCTATACTACAGTCGGAAATTTAATGGGTTCTTTAATGGGCGGAAGTATGTTTATTGAAGGATTGATTGCCAGATTCATGTATTTAACTTTGTATCAAATGCATTTAGTAGCTTTACATGGAGTTGTGAGTGTAATTTTTAGATTACTAGCTAAAGGTATAACAAGAAGGTTTGAAACACATGTTAAGCTTCATTAATTATTTTGTTTTAGAATAATAAATACTTGCTACAGTCATTGAAAGCAAAACAAAAAAACCAAATATAAACATGATGCCATTTATTGGAATATTACCTTTTACCATTAAAGTATATGTACCACTTAAAATAAGAATACCTAAGTTTTCATTAAAATTTTGAACCGCTATTGAATGTCCTGCACCAATCAATAAGTGTCCCCTATGTTGAAGAAGGGCATTTAGAGGAACAATCAGTAAGCCACTAAGTATACCAATAAGTACTAAAATAATAGCTGCTGACTGCCAAGTTGTGACAAAAACCATTGAGCATACTAGGCTTCCCATAATTATTCCAATAGGTAATATTTTTGTAGAATCTTTCATTTTAATTAGGAATGCTGCAATTACAGCTCCTATAGCAACACCAAGCGCAACAGTTGCCGATAATGTTGTTGACTTATCTAAACCATAACCTAATGCATAAGCTGCCCATGCAATAATTACCAGCCTTAGTGTTGCTCCAGCTCCCCAGAATAAAGTTGTAATTGTTAAAGAAAGTTGGCCTAATGGATCGACCCATAATTTTTTATATGAATTTAAGAAATCTTTTACTAGAGACCATGGGTCGTTTTTCTTAAGTTTGTGGTTAATTGGTACATCCGGCATGTATTTATTAAAAATAGCAGCTATTAAATAAAGAATGCTGATAGTAATTATTGCTAAATCTACATCATAAACTGCAATGACACCCCCAAACATTGCTCCTAGAATAATCGCAGCTACGGTAGAACCTTCAACCCAGCCATTAGCTGCTACCAATAAATTGGTAGGAAGTATCTCAGTTAGAATTCCATATTTAGCCGGGGAATAAGCGGCGGCACCTATACCAACAATAGCGTAGGCATATAATGGAGCCATTCCTAAAAACATTGCTATACAGCCAATAAATTTTATACCATTAGAAATAAACATAACTTGTTTTTTTGGTTTTGCATCTGCAAAGGCTCCTACAAAAGGAGCTAATACAATATAAGCAAACACAAAAAATTGAAGGAGGAGTGGTTGGTGCCAGGTTGGAGCATCGAGTTTAGTCAACATTGCTATCGCCGCAAAAAGAAGGGCATTGTCTGCTAATGCTGAAAGAAATTGGGCAGATAAGAAAAAATAAAATCCTTTTGTATGAATTTGATTAGAGGATTTCTGTTGCATAATCTGCTAGCCTTGATCTTTCACCACGGAGTAAAGTGATGTGTCCGTTGTGATCCCATCCTTTAAAACAATCAACAACATATGTTAATCCTGAACTTCCTTCAGTTAAATAAGGAGTATCAATTTGTCCTATATTACCTAAACAAACAACTTTAGTACCTGGACCTGCTCGAGTAATTAGTGTTTTCATTTGCTTTGGTGTTAAATTTTGAGCTTCATCAATGATTAAATATTTCTTTAGGAAAGTTCGACCACGCATGAAATTTAAAGATTTAACCTTTATTCTAGATCTTATAAGATCTTGAGTTGCCGCTCTTCCCCAATCACCTACATTGTCATCTGATTTATTAAGAACATCTAGATTATCTTCTAATGCCCCCATCCAAGGAGTCATTTTTTCTTCTTCTGTGCCTGGAAGAAATCCAATATCTTCTCCTACAGATACTGTAACTCTGGTGACAATAATTTCTGTATAAATTTTCTTATCTAATGTTTGGTCCAATCCAGCGGCGAGTGCTAATAAAGTCTTCCCAGTGCCAGCTTGACCAAGAAGGGAAACAAAATCTATATCAGGGTCTAAAAGTAAATTTAAGGCAAAGTTTTGCTCTTTATTTTTAGCATTAATACCCCAAACATTAAATTTTGAGTGAGAAAAATCATGAACAACTTGTAATGTTGCTGTCTTTGCTTTTATAGATCTAACAATTGCATGAAATGGTTTATCAAAATCAAAATATACAAATTGGTTAACTAAAAAGCTTGAACAAAGAGGCCCAGTTAAGCGATAAAACATTTTCCCTTCTTTTTGCCAAGATTCCATACCTTTGCTATGCTTTTCCCAAAAATCTTCTGGTAGATCTATTGATCCTTTATACAGAAGTTCACTATCTTCCATTACTTTGTCATTAAAATAGTCCTCAGTATTTATATTTAATGCCCGTGCTTTGATTCTTATATTAAAATCTTTAGATACTAGGATTACTTGCCTATTTTTTTGTTTTTTCTTAAGGTCAGCGACAACACTCAGAATCTGATTGTCTGCTTTACTACCAGCAAGCATAGGCAAATCAAAATCTATAGGATGTGTTTGTAAAAATAAATTACCTGAAATTCGGGGATTGATTTTAGACTTTAAAGGACAACCTGATGAAAGTTTACCAACATATGGGCCGATAATATCTTCTAGATATCTGTGAGTTTGTCTTGCATTTCTTGCAACCTCACTACTACCTTTCTTGTTGTTATCTAATTCTTCTATTGTAACCATAGGAAGATATATATCATGTTCCTCAAATCTAAATAGACAAGATGGATCATGTAAAAGAACATTGGTATCAAGAACAAAAAGTTTTGTTTGGGTTGGTTTCTTTTGCATTAAATACCTACTTTAAAACTTTGAGGATTTCTTCAATATGGCCGTTAACTTTGAGGCCCCGCCATTCATGAATTAGTTTACCTTCAGGATTAATTAAAAAAGTACTTCTTTCAATGCCTCTTACTTTTTTACCATACATATTCTTCATCTTTATAACATTAAATAAGTTACAAGCAATTTCTTCTGAGTCACTTAGAAGTTCAAATGGGAAATTATATTTAGCTTTAAAGTTCTCGTGGGATTTTATAGTATCTCTAGATACCCCAAAAATTTTAACATTTAATTTTTCAAATTTTTTAATATTATCTTTGAAATCAATACCTTCATTTGTGCAGCCTGGTGTTGAGTCTTTAGGGTAAAAATAAATAACAATATATGTGCCAATGAAGTTTGATAAATTGAAAGATAAATTACTTGTTCCTTGAAGTTTAAAATTTGGTACTGTTTCATTAAGATTAATATTATCCATTTTAACTAGACCTTATATTATTATTGAAGTTTAAAAGAAATAGGAACAATTACATTAAAAATCTTAGATTCAAGTTCTTTTGGGGGTTTAGGAAAAGGAGAAGCTCTTTTCACCATATTCATTCCCTCTTTATCTAAAATTTTAAATTTACTTCCTTGTTTAATCTTTGACTTAATTAGATTACCTTTCCCATCAATTTCTAGATCAAGAATAATTTCTCCTTGCCAGCCTCTCATTTGTGCTATTCGTGGATATTTTTTTTGTCTAGCAATGGCTTTAGTTAATTTAGAACTATAGCTTTCAATAACTTTCTCAATTATAAATGGATTTGATTTAATATTATTTTTTTTTGGTAAAGCTATTGGCTCTGGCTTAATAATTGGAGCTATTGGTTCTGGCTCAGCAAGCTCTTTAATTGGTAAAAGTTCTTTCGGCTCTATTTTTTGAATAGGCTCTAGTTTTGGTTTTGGTTTTGGTTCTGGAATAATTTCCTTAATTGGTTCTGGTTCACTTATTAAAATATCTATATTTAATTCCATTGGTAATACTGTATCTTTAATATTCAGCGATGGAATATATAATAAAAATGCAGCATGAAACAAGACTGATAAAAGAATTGTTTCAACTATTGTAAGACCACGTTTATTTTTAAGAGCTAAAGTTGACAAATTGTTTTTTGAGAACTGATACAAAGAATATAATTATAACTTATTTCAATAAAATAATGAATGAAATCAAGCTTATATGAAGCTATCCATTAATTGGATATCTACTATCTCACCAGCTTTAATTGCCCCCTTATCGGCACTTATGACTATGAAGCAATTTGCTTTACTCATTGAGCTTAGAATACCAGACCCTTGTTGCCCTGAAGTTTTAACTTTCCATAATCCATTTGATTGAAATAGCACACCTCTTTGGAATTCAGTTCTACCAGGTTTTTTGAAGATTGATTCGACACACTCCACTTTTAATAGAGGGATTGGCCCATCATTTTTTAAGCCCATACAAATTTTTATAGCATTTTGAACAATTTGATAGAAAGTCACCATTGCTGAAACAGGATTACCCGGTAAGCCAAAAAAATTGGATTTTTTTATTTTTCCAAAAGCTATTGGTCTTCCTGGCTTAATTGATAGTTTCCAAAATAATACCTGACCAATATCTTTTAAAACTTCTTTCATGTAGTCAGCTTGTCCAACAGAAACTCCTCCACTTGTAACAATAACATCAGCTTGTTTTGCAGCATTAAGAAGGGTATTTTTTATAATAATTTTATTATCAGGAATAACACCTAAATCTATACACTCAACATTTAATTTTTTGAGCATAGAGTGTATTGTAAAATGGTTGCTATCATAAACCTGTCCTGACTTTATTTCTTCTCCAGCTTTAACAATTTCATCTCCTGTCGAAAAGAATCCTACTTTTATTTTCTTAAATACTTTTATTTTAGAAAAACCTAAAGAGGCTATTAAGCCTAACTCTGCTGGATTAAGAAACGTTCCTTTATTTAACACAACATCTTTTTTTCTAATGTCCTCACCAGTTTTTCTAATGTTTGCTCCAACCTTAGGTATTTCAGTTAGAGTTATTTCATTATCTACATACTTTACTAATTCAATTGGTATTACAGTATCAATACCTTTTGGAATCTTTCCACCTGTCATAATTTGAATTGCATCACAACCTTTGAAATTAGATTTAATAGGTTTTCCAGCTAATACTGTATCTTTAACTTTTAAAGTTTTAGTTTTTTTTAATGATGAAATATTAAAGCCAAAACCATCCATTGCGGAATTATCATAATTTGGAACATTTATTGGGGATACCAAATCAACAGCAAGTACCCGATTTAAAGAATCTATTAGATTAATAGATTCAGTTTTTTTGATTGGTTCTATAAAAGAGTTGATTAATTCTTTTGCTGAGTCAATTTGCATTGCATTTGGGTCATATTCAGCAAGACAGCCAGGTTCACTTGATAAGTCTTTTAAAGTAATTTTTTTACCCATTATTTTTTTTAGTCCTGTAACTATTGATATATTGCACTATAAAATCTACTATCGAAGATATATCATTTAAATCAAAAGATGGAATCCTTACATCTAAAAAAAGATCAGATATTATTGCTATGATATTCGAATCTTTTTCACATAATATTTTATTAGAAATATCTTTTCTATGAACTTCAATCTTAGGGTAATTCATATCTTTTAATCCCTCGATTAAAATAATATCAGTATCAGAACTAATTTGAGTAATTGCTTGATCGATATTAAATATATTTTTTACATTTTCTGTAATAAGAGCAGATCGATGGTTATTAAAGATTAATGTTTGATATGCACCAGCTTCTCTAATACGAAAACTATCTTTTCCTGGAGTATCAATATCGAACTTATGATGAGCATGCTTTATTACTGAAACAACTAAGCCTTTTTTTATTAATTGAGGAATTAATTTCTCAATTAAAGTTGTTTTCCCACTCCCACTATTTGCAGCACAAACACCTATTACACAAGGGGATTTAATTATTTTCTGCTTCAATTTTTTTTAACTCATTAAGACTATTAATATTTATAAAAGCTTTTGGATCTGAAAATTTAACTACTTTATAATTATTTTTTTTAATCCATAATTCCATTTTTCTGCCTCCTCCACTAATAAAATCTTCCAAATTTTTCAAAAGAGAGCGATGACAAAGCATAAAAACAGGCTCCAACTGATCAAAGAGGCCAGGCAATATTATGGTTGGACCTTTATCCTTAATACAAAAGCTTAATTTTTCTACTAAGTTTATGGGTAAGAATGGACAGTCATTCGGACAAAACTGTACCCAGTTTTTTTTTGCGTGAAACAACCCTGCTTGAATTCCTGCAAGGGGGCCAGTTTTGTTTAAAATACGGTCATCAAATTGAATATTTTTTGGAAATATTTCAATAGGCCGGTTTGTATTGATTGACACATAAGAAACTTGACCTATTAATCTATCATATACATGTTTAATTAAGGGTTTAGTATTTAATCTTATAAGAGATTTATTTGTGCCCATTCTTTTTGATTCTCCCCCTGCTAGAATTATCCCTTCAATATTAGTTTTCAATTAACCGCCAGTGTGAGACATGAATCTAATAACAGCAGGTTGGTTATCTGAAAGGTCAAATGTATGCGACTCTGGTTTAAGTTTCATGCTATTTATGATTGCTTCTATTATTGGTGAATCATCATATGGATTTGCTTTAATTAAGGGTAGGAGCTCTATTTTTTCTTCGTGTCCAAGACATAAAAATAATTCACCTTTACAGCTTATTCTTACCCGATTACAGGTGCCACAGAAATTATGGCTATGAGGTGATATTAAACCAATTTTTGTTCTTGAATTTTTAACTTGCCAATAATTAGCAGGACCTCCAGTAGTAAAACTTGATTCTGATAGTTGGTAATGATTTTGTAACGAACTCAAAATATCATCATTACTAACAGAGGTCTCACTTCTATTAAATTGTGTACCACCAAGAGGCATTTCTTCAATAAATGAAATATCAAAGCCAGAATCAATTGCAAAATCAACTAGATTAAATACTTCAAACCCGTTTAAATTTTTCATAAGAACAACATTTAACTTAATTTTTTTAAAACCAATTTTTTTTGCATGCTTAATACCTTCCAATACCTTATTTAATCTACCAATTCTAGTCATACGCTTAAAAATATCTGGATTCAAGCTATCAAGACTAATATTAATTCGTTCAACTCCTGATTTTTTAAGCATACTAGCCTTATTCTTTAATTGACTTCCATTTGTAGTTAATGTGAGTTCTTTTAAATTATTTTCTTTATTTATAGTTTGGAATAACCAATCTATATTCTTTCTTACTAAGGGTTCTCCACCTGTAATTCTTACTTTTTCAACACCTAGTCCGTTAAATATTCTTATAACTCTCGCAATTTCTTCTAATGATAATAGATCACTCTTAGCCATGAATGTCATTTTTTCAGACATACAATAAACACATCTAAAGTCACACCTATCAGTTACTGAGACTCTTAAATAATTTATTTTTCTATTGAACTGATCGACAAGCATAATTGTCCTAAAGTTAGTACTTTATTAATATTGCCTTCATAATGTTAACTTAAAAGAGTTTTAACAATTTCAATGAGGCGACTTATTAAACTTAAAGTATAATGACTATAATGTAAATAGAAGTAAAATACGAAAAAAAGAAAATTAGGAGTGTTTTTTTAAAATGGCTTTATCGAGTTCACAATCAGAGAAAATATCGGTTTATATTCAAAAATACCAAGATAAGCCAGGCGCTTTACTCCCATTAATGCATGCAATTCAAGACGATCTTGGATTTGTACCAGAAGAATCGTATGCTTCTATTTCTAAGGCTTACAATTTATCGGTTGCAGAAATTCATGGGTTCGTTACTTTCTATCATCATTTTAGAACACATTTACCAGGAAAAAATATATTACAAATTTGTCGAGCAGAGTCCTGTCAATCAATGGGTTCAGAAGATATTGAGAATTATTGCCAAGAAAAATTAGGAATCGACTATCATCAAACAACAAAAGATAATTCAATCACATTAGAGCCTGTATATTGTTTAGGAAATTGTGCTTGCTCACCAGCAATTATGATAAATGAAGATGTGGTAGGGAGAGTAACTCCAGAAAAAATAGATCAAATTATTAAAGAAGCTAGGGAAAGCTAATGGCGTATAAAATATTTATTCCCAGAGATTCGAGCTCAGTATCCTTAGGTGCCGACAAGGTTTACCAAGAGATTCTAAATGAATCTAAAAAAAGAAACATTGATATTGATATTGTTCGCAACGGTTCACGAGGCTTATTTTGGCTTGAACCTATGGTTGAAGTGGAGACCTCTAATGGAAGAGTAGCATATGGACCAATAAATATTTATGATGTTAATTCTCTATTTGAAAGTAAATTTTTTTTAGGTAACGAACATCCATTATTTTTAGGAATAACAGAGGATATAAATTGGTTAAAAAACCAAGAAAGGCTAACCTATGCACGAGTCGGCATTACAGACCCTGTTAGTATAGAAGACTATGAAAGACTAGATGGATTTAAGGGGCTTAAAAATTCTCTTAAGTTGAGCTCTGAAAATATAGTAAAAGAAATTTCTGATTCTGGTTTAAGGGGGAGAGGTGGAGCTGCATTTCCAACTGGTATTAAATGGAAAACAGTTTTAGATGCTCCATCAAAAAAGAAATACATTGTTTGTAATGCAGATGAAGGAGATTCGGGTACCTTTTCTGACCGAATGATAATGGAAAATGATCCATTTGTTTTGATTGAAGGTATGATTATCGCAGGTCTCGCTGTAGGAGCAGATCAAGGATATATATATTTACGTTCAGAATATCCTCATGCACAAAAAATATTAAATGAGGCCATAGATATTGCTTTAGAAAAAAATTATTTAGGTAAAAATATTCTTGGCTCAGATTTTCAATTTAATTTAGAAGTTACACGAGCTGCTGGTGCTTATATTTGTGGTGAGGAAACTTCTCTTCTTGAAAGTCTCGAAGGTAAAAGAGGGATGGTAAGGTATAAGCCACCATTACCGGCTATAGAGGGCTTATACGGAAAGCCAACAGTAGTTAATAATGTAATATCACTCGCAACAGTTCCGATCATTATGGATAAAGGAGCATCTTTTTATGCCAATTATGGAATGGGTCGCTCTAAGGGAACTCTACCTATTCAGTTAGCGGGTAATTTAAAACAAACTGGTTTAGTGGAGAAAGCATTTGGTATTTCATTAAAAGAACTTTTATATGATTTTGGAGGCGGATCTGCAACTGGGAGACCAATTAAGGCTGTTCAAGTTGGTGGACCTCTAGGTGCATTTTTACCTGAAGCACAATTTGATATCCCACTAGATTATGAAAAATTTAGTGAGATTAAAGCTGTTGTTGGGCATGGGGGTATAGTTGCATTTGATGATACTGTCAATATGTCTAAAATGGCTAGGTATTCATTTGAGTTTTGCGCTATTGAGTCATGTGGAAAATGTACCCCATGTAGAATTGGATCAACTCGAGGTATAGAAGTTATTGACAAAATTAAAGATGGTTTAGATCAAGAAAAAAATGTCTCATTGTTAAGAGATTTAGGAGACACCATGGTGAATGGTTCTTTATGTGCTATGGGGGGGATGACTCCATTTCCAGTTATAAGTGCATTAAATTACTTTCCAGAAGACTTTGGGCTTGAAAAAACAGAAACTTAAGCATAAAATTACAATTTATTGATAATGGAATTAATAACTTAATAAAAATTTAAATAACTTGGGACAAAATCTCAATTATAAACTACGCCAAAAGCGATAAAAATATGGATGATACAAAAGATTTCGGTACACCAAAAAAAAGCTCTGAAAAGTTAATTGAGCTTAATATTGATGGCATTGATATAACTGTCCCTGAGGGGACTTCAATTATGCGCGCAGCTTCAGAAGCTGGCGTATCAGTTCCAAAATTATGTGCAACAGATAGTTTAGATCCCTTTGGTTCTTGTCGATTATGTCTTGTTGAGATTGAAGGGAAACGAGGTTATCCTGCATCTTGTACCACACCAGTAGAACAAGATTTAAAAGTGCATACTCAAACACCAAAGTTAGCAGATATAAGAAAAGGTGTAATGGAATTATATATATCTGATCATCCTTTAGATTGTTTAACCTGTGCGACAAATGGCGATTGTGAGTTACAAGATATGGCTGGCGCAGTTGGTTTGAGAGATGTTCGTTATGGCTATGATGGTGAAAATCATTTGCAATCAGAAAAAGATACTTCTAATCCATATTTTACCTTTGATCCATCAAAATGTATTGTATGTTCAAGGTGCGTAAGAGCTTGCGAAGAAACTCAAGGAACATTTGCTTTAACAATAGATGCAAGAGGCTTTGAATCCAAAGTTTCTGCTGGTAACAAAGATTTTATGGATTCGGAATGTGTTTCTTGTGGGGCATGTGTTCAAGCTTGTCCAACAGCTACTCTTGTGGAAAAAAGTATTATTGATCATGGACAACCAGAAAGATCAGTTACAACAACTTGTGCTTATTGTGGCGTTGGTTGCTCTTTTAACGCTGAGATGCAGGGCGAAGAAGTAGTTAGGATGACACCAAATAAGGATGGAGGGGCTAACCATGGACATTCTTGTGTAAAAGGTCGATTTGCTTGGGGGTATACAACTCATAAAGATCGAATAACGACCCCGATGATTAGAAAAAGTATTAAAGATCCTTGGAAAAAAGTTTCTATGGAAGAAGCAATTAATTATGCAGCGTCAGAAATTAAAAGAATACAAAAAAAATATGGATTCGATTCAGTAGGTGCAATTTCATCCTCACGATGTACTAATGAGGAAACTTATTTGATGCAAAAAATTGTAAGAGCAGCGTATGGTAATAATAATATTGATACTTGCGCAAGAGTTTGTCATTCCCCAACTGGATATGGATTAAAGTCGACAATAGGAGAATCTTCTGGTACTCAAAACTTTGATTCAGTTATGAAATCAGATGTTATTATGATAATCGGAGCTAACCCAACTGATGGTCACCCAGTGTTCGCTTCACAAATGAAAAGAAGATTAAGGGAAGGTGCCAAATTAATTATTGTTGATCCAAGAGAAATAGACTTAGTTAAAAATACTCCTCATGTAAAAGCAGATTTCCATCTAAAACTAAAGCCAGGAACTAATGTAGCAACTATAAATTCTTTAGCACACGTTATTGTTAAAGAAAATTTATTAGATAAAGAATTTATTAAGGGTAGATGTGAATCAGAGGCATTTAATTACTGGAAAGATTTTATTTCAAAAGAAGAAAACTCACCTGAAGCTTTAGAGCTAGAAACTGGTATTCCAGCAAACATAGTCAGAAAAGCTGCAAGATTATTTGCGCAAAAAGGTAATAGTGCTATTTATTATGGATTAGGTGTAACTGAACATAGTCAGGGATCAACAATGGTTATGGGAATAGCAAATCTTGCAATGGCTACTGGGAATATTGGAAGGGAAGGTGTTGGAATTAATCCACTAAGAGGACAGAACAATGTTCAAGGTGCCTGTGATATGGGTTCCTTCCCGCATGAGTTTCCTGGTTACAGGCACGTATCAGATTCAGCTACAAGGAATTTATTTGAAAGTGCATGGAATATTGAATTATATAATGAGCCAGGATTAAGAATTCCAAATATGCTTGATGGAGCAATATCAGGTAAATTTAAATCAGTTTATTGCGAAGGTGAAGATATTGCTCAGTCTGATCCAGATACTCAACATGTCACTCATGCTCTAGAGTCTATGGAGTGTGTAATTGTGCAAGATTTATTTTTAAATGAAACTGCAATGTATGCGCATGTATTTTTACCTGGATCATCATTTTTAGAAAAAAATGGTACTTTTACAAATGCTGAAAGAAGAATTTCTAGAGTTAGAAAGGTTATGGCACCAAAGAATGGTTATGAAGATTGGGAAATAACACAAATGCTTGCAAATGCTTTAGGGTACCCAATGAATTATAAACATGCGAGTGAGATTATGGACGAAATTGCAGAACTAACTCCTCAATTCCAAGGAGTGAGTTTTGATAAGTTAGATAAGTTAGGAAGTATCCAGTGGCCTTGTAATGAAGATCATACTGAGGGTACACCTACAATGCATGTCGATGAATTTGTTAGAGGCAAAGGCAAGTTTTTTATTACAGAATATATTCCTACTACCGAAAAAGTTAATAATAAATTCCCTCTTATTTTAACAACAGGACGTATATTAGCTCATTACAATGTTGGAGCCCAAACAAGAAGAACAGATAATATAGAATGGCATGATGAAGATCTAATTGAAATTCACCCTCATGATGCTGAAGATAGAGGAATAAATGAAAAAGATTGGGTCGGCATAAATAGTCGCGCCGGTGATACAGTTTTAAGAGCAAAAATAACTGATCGTGTACAACCTGGAGTTGTTTATACAACTTTTCATCATCCAGTATCAGGGGCAAATGTAATAACAACTGATAACTCAGATTGGGCAACAAATTGTCCTGAATTTAAGGTAACAGCAGTTCAGGTAACAAAAGTTTCGCAACCTTCAGATTGGCAAGAAGAGTATCAAAAATTTAGCGAGAAACAAATTGACCTTGTAAAAAAGAACGAGGAAAAGGTTAATTAGAATCTAAGTGACTAGATCTAATTTTATTCAAACAAAAAAAACTGCAACACTTTCAAAAGTTCATAAAAGTTCATCTATAAAAGATGAAGTCAAAGAAACTATAGCAGAAGAGACCCCTATTGCTCTTATTTATAATGGAATATCTCATGTTGTAATGATGGGTTCACCATCAGATTTAGAAGACTTTGCAACAGGATTTTCTGTTACAGAGGGAATTGTAGATGACTTATCTGATATATATTCAATTGAAATCAATTACAAAAGAAATGGTATTGAATTAAATATTAAAATTTCTTCAGAATGCTTTATAAGGCTTAAAGAAGTTAGAAGAAATTTGATCGGGAGAACTGGATGTGGACTTTGTGGAGCAGAGAGTTTATCTCAAGCGATGAGAATACCTAAAGTAAACATATCTAATTCTCACTTTCATTCAAAAAATATACTTGAAGCTTTAAAGAATTTCTCCAAGGATCAGTACTTACAAAAAGATACTGGAGCAACTCATGCATCAGCAATATTTGCAGCTGAGGGAAATTTAAAGATAATTCGTGAAGATGTTGGGAGGCATGTAGCATTAGATAAATTAATAGGCGCAAGTCTTAAACAAAAGAAGTACGAAGATGACTTTGTTATCACATCTAGTAGGGCAAGTTATGAGATGGTCCAAAAAATAGCTTATCTTAACTTAAAACTCTTAGTTGCAATTTCTGCCCCAACTGGACTTGCAATAAGAATAGCCGATAATCTTGGCATTACTTTGATTGGATTTGCTAGAGAAGCAAGATATACAATTTATAGTCACAATGAAAGAATAATAGAGTAAAATTCCTTCATGAAAAAAAATCACTTAGTCACTATGGCCAATCAAATTGGAGGGTTTTTTAAAAGCTATCCTGATAAAGAACAGGCCACAAAAGATATTGCAGCCCATTTAAAGAAGTTTTGGCCGCCTATAATGCGAAAAGAGATAAAAGAGTACGTTGCTTCATCTAAAGATAATTTATTAGATGATATGGTTAATGATGCAATAAAGAAATATTTAAAAGATTAGCTATTAACTTCTTTAGCTAGTAAAACAAAATAGTTTTTATCAATTAAACGCCTCCCAGTCCAAATTTTACTCCACAATTTATATTCTGCTGGTATTTCTTTTTCATCATTTAAGGAAACTATTGCAAGTCTGCAATCTTTATTAAACTTAGAAAAAGTAACCTTAACTCCTGAATAGTAGTGAAGTAAATTTACTTGACTTTCAGATAGGTTAGAAGAGTAAACACAAGTAGAGCTTTTTATTAGTTGTTGCTTTACATCTGTAAAAATTATTTTATATTCTTTACGGTTATCAATAAATGGACCCCAAAGAGATATTAAGGTTACCCATACCATTGTTATTCCCAATGCCCAATTGGTAATTGCTGATCGGTTAGTAATTTTGAATTTGATAATAGAAGTAAGCCATAGTAAAGTTATTCCCAAGGCGAATATAAAGCTAAATAATTTAAATTTAGCAATATAATTTGCTGATGAATAAAACATACGGTCATATATTATTTGTGGCATTTCGTAAATCATTGCAAACCAACCTAGCCAAATTAAAAAACCAATAAAGCCAAAAATTAAAATTCCAAACCAATTTAAGGCACTTGCAGTCCCTCTATTTAATTTATCAATAGCACCAACTGCAATAATTGATAATGGAATTGTGAAGGGGATAAGATTTTTTTGGTTAGGTTCACCTGTTATTGATACTATTATGAATAATACTATTATGAAAACAATTGGAATTTGAAGCTTTCTTTGGTTTAAAATTTGATCATAATTTTTAAGAATTAGCCAGATTGCTAGAGGAAGGGCAGGCCATGTAAACCATAATATTCCCTGAAGATGATAAGTAAATAAAAACTTAGGTAAAAGTTGCGTTTTGTTGATCCATAATAAAAAAAGTTGTGGTTCAAGATAGTTGAATGAATATAACCATGGACCTATTACCAGGATAGTAATAATTATGGAAATAATAATAAATATAAAATATCTTTTATTCCTCCAATTATTAAAAAAAAGTAAAAATAAGGATGAAAGATAAATAACCACTAGGGGAATAATTCCTCCTGATAAAAATGCTATACCTGATCCAAAGCCAAGAACCATACTTGCACGAAAAGGTCTTCTAAAATACAATGAAAAAGCGTATAAGCTCATTGTATAACCTAAGAGCATAGCTACTTCTGGCATTAAGCTATGAATATTTAATATAAGCCCAACTGACCCTATAAAAATTAAACCAGCTTGCCGACCAAAGCCTTGCCCCCATAATTCCCTTGTCATTAATCCAAGACTTATTAGTACTAAACTAACCCAAAAAATATTTGATAATCTAGCAGCATCATGTAGAGAAAGTATCGGTGAAAAAATTTTACCAAATGCTGCTGCAACATAAGAATACAAAGGAGGATTTGTTATTGTATTTTCGCTTGCTGCCATTGGAAGAATTATTAAATTATTTTGTAAGATATCTAAAATAATACTAATAGAAGTAGATTCTAATGGACGCCATGGTTCATGACCAATTAGCCCAGTAAAGAGAAAAATTATGGATAAGACAAAAAATAAATAAAATTTTGTTTTTTCTCCAAGTTTTTTTCTTGGAGTTGACATATTACCTTGCCAGTCATGTTCGAGATCAAATTTCATATTAACTTAATCATATACAAAAAAAGCAGCTTAGCTGCTTTTTTATTTTTTTAATATATAAATGAGGTAAATTTATATTCCATATTTTTTCTTAAATTTTTCAACCCTACCTGCTGTATCAAGAATTTTTTGTTTTCCAGTATAGAAAGGATGACAAAGGGAACAAACTTCGATAGTCATGTCTTCTCCTATAGTTGACTGTGTTTTAAACTTATTACCACAACTACAGGTTACATTAACTTCCGGATAATTAGGATGTGTATCTTTTTTCATATTAATTTGCATTCATTCAATTTTAAGAACTGAATTATCATTGATATTTCGTAAAAAATCAATGTTTTGTTTTACTTCCTCATACTATTAAAAAAATCATCATTATTTTTTGTTGATTTGACTTTGTCTAGGAGGAACTCCATTGCTTCTACATCCTCCATTGGATAAAGTAGTTTTCTTAAAACCCAAATTTTTTGTAGGATTTCTTGAGGAATTAATAATTCTTCTCTACGAGTACCTGATTTGTTAACATTAATTGCCGGATATGTTCTTTTTTCAGCCATTTTACGATCTAGATGTATTTCCATGTTCCCTGTTCCCTTAAATTCTTCATATATAACATCATCCATTCTAGATCCAGTATCAACTAATGCAGTAGCAATTATTGTTAAAGAGCCACCTTCTTCAATATTTCTAGCTGCACCAAAAAAACGTTTTGGTTTTTGAAGTGCGTTCGCATCAACACCACCAGTTAGAACTTTTCCTGATGAGGGTATTACTGTGTTGTAAGCTCTTGCAAGTCTTGTAATAGAATCAAGAAGGATTACAACATCTTTTTTATGTTCAATTAATCTTTTTGCTTTTTCAAGAACCATATCTGCTACTTGTACATGCCTCGTTGCTGGCTCATCAAAGGTTGATGCTACTACTTCGCCTTTAACAGATCTAGTCATTTCTGTTACTTCTTCGGGTCTTTCATCAATTAAAAGAACAATTAGAGAAACATCTGGATGATTTGAAGTTATTGCATGCGCAATATTTTGTAACATTACAGTTTTACCACTTTTTGGACTAGCAACTATCAGTCCACGTTGACCCTTACCTATAGGTGCTATCATGTCAATAACTCTGCTTGTATTATTTTCTTCACCTCCTGTATCTCTTTCAAGAGTAAGTGGTTCGGTTGGAAATAAAGGAGTAAGATTTTCGAATAGAATTTTGTTTTTTGTGTTTTCTGGAGCATCGTTATTAACTTTATCAACTTTAACTAATGCAAAATAGCGCTCACTATCTTTCGGTGTTCTAATTTCACCCTCAATAGTATCGCCGGTATGGAGATTAAAGCGTCTAATTTGAGATGGCGAAACATAGATATCATCTGTACCAGCTAAATATGAAGCTGCAGCTGATCTCAAAAATCCAAAACCATCTTGAAGTACTTCTAATGTTCCGTCACCAAATAAAGTATCACCATTCTTGGCTTTATTTTTTAGAATCGCAAATATGAGATCTTGTTTGCGCATTCTTCCTGTATTTTCAATTTTGTCTGCAATTGCTAAATCTACAATTTCAGCTACAGGTAAGTTTTTAAGATCAGATAAATGCATATTTTATAAGTTACTATCGATAAATGCTGTTAGTTGAGATTTTGATAAAGCACCGACTTTGGTAGCCTCTACATTACCATTTTTAAAAATCATTAGTGTTGGTATTCCACGAACACTATATTTTTGAGGAATTTTTTGATTTTCGTCGATATTTAGTTTTGATATTTTTAATTTTCCAGCATATTCTTCTGAAATGGAATCAAGAATTGGAGCAATCATCTTACATGGACCACACCATTCTGCCCAATAATCTACTAATACTGGTAAATTTGACTGAAGTACTTCTTCTTCAAAGTTTTGATCAGTTACATGACAGATAGTATTGCTCATATTTTTTTGGTGCTTTATAAAATTTTATTTTAGATTTATGGTATTTGGTTTATTGGTGTCTAGCTTGAAATGAAATGATAATGCAAAAAAAAATTATAATCAATATTTATTTTTAACGTCTTGATCCAATTCAAACAATGGGACAACTAATTTTACGCCTTTTGATGATTTAGCAATTTGAATTGCTTCGTCTGCTTCTTTCTCATTAACTATACCAAGTAGGTAAATAACATCATTTTCTGTCATAATTTTTACATGCATAGGATGAACTTCATTCTTTAATTCTAGGAATAATCTTGTTTTAACATTGCTTGTTGTAATGGTATCTTTTGCCCTTTGTTTTAGTTTATTGGCTTTGCTAACCTCAGTTTTATTATGGACTGTTTTAACATTTTCTAATTTCGACAGTACATCAGTTATTTTATTTTTTACTTCTTTAGTCGGCACTTGACCTACTATAACAACAGCTTTATTGTAAACAATTATATTGAAATGACTTTTTTGTTTCTCATTATCAGTAATGGCTTGAATTGGACTCCATGCAGCAAGAAATATTTTGTTATCTATCACTTGGACTTCAGTTGTCCTTCTATCTGCAATCGATGCGGGAATGGCTATAATTGTTGAGGGTGCGCACCCTATTAATTGAGAGATAAATAAAATAAAAAGTATAAAAAGCTTGTATGATTTCATTAAGAATAATTATATAGCTAAATAATTTTTTTAGAAACTAAATTAAACAAATCTTAAATATTTTATTATGAAACCTTCTTTGTACCTTATTGCCTCACCGATTGGAAACCTTGAAGATATCTCTTTGCGAGCCATAGAGGTATTAAAAGAAGTTGATTTAATTGCTTGTGAGGATACTAGAACTACCAATAAACTCCTAGCTCATTACGGAATTAAGAAAAAATTAATATCTATACATCAACATAATGAAAAAAATAAGACCAAGCTCTTAATTGAAATGCTACTGAATGGGAAATTAATTGCCTATGTATCTGATGCAGGAACCCCTGCTATTAGTGACCCAGGTGCTTTTCTGGTAAATCAATCTTTAAAGTTAAATATTAAGGTTTCGCCAATACCTGGCCCATCTTCAATTGTCACAGCCTTTTCTGTATCAGGAATTGAGTCAACTCAGTTTCAATTTTATGGGTTCTTACCAAATACAACTGGCAAATCAAAGAAATTACTCCAAAATATATATAATCAAACACTACCTACAGTAATTTTTGAATCCCCTCATAGAGTATTAAGAACCTTACTTTTAGTAAAAAATATTTTTGGTTCTTCGCATAAAATATTTATTGCTAGAGAGCTTACTAAAATATATGAAACAATTTATAAAGACGAGGTTGCGTTTATAATAAAAAGATTAGAAACATACCCAGAGGAGCAAAAGGGTGAATTTGTAATTATTTTAACTCCTCCAATAAAAGAAATTGAAAATAATGAAACGATGCCTATAAATGAAGCATTAAAATTGATGATGAAAGAGTTGCCATTAAATCAATCTGTGAAACTTGTTTCTTCAATATTTAAAAGAAATAAAAAAGAAGTTTATAATCAAGCGTTGGAATTAAAAAATGAATGAATTAATTATAGTAAAACCTGATGATATGCACCTTCATCTTAGAGAGGGAGCTATCCTCAAGTATGCTTGCAAAGATACTGCAAAACAATTTGGTAGGGCAATTGTTATGCCAAATTTAAAAGTCCCAATTACAACTGTCAATCTAGCTGAAAAATATTACCAAGACATTAAAAAAGTAATAAGCAATTCTAATTTTGAACCATTAATGACTCTTTTCTTTAGCGGTTCATTAAATAATGATGAGATTAAAAAAGTAAGTGATTCTAAAGTTGTTCATGGTATAAAACTTTATCCATCAGGGGTTACAACGAACTCTGATAATGGAATTGACACAATTGAAAAGTGTTTTAATATTTTTGAATTGATGCAGGAACATGAAGTACCTTTATTAATTCATGGCGAGTCAAATGATAAAGCCGTAGATATTTTTGATAGAGAAAAAGTTTTTATTGATAAACATTTAAGTGAGATAAATAGTGAATTTCCAGATCTTAGAATTGTATTCGAACATATATCTACCAAGGATGCAGTGGATTTTGTTGTAGGAACAAATAATAAAATATGTGCAACGATTACACCACAACATCTACTTTTAGATAGAAATGATTTACTCTCTGATGGCATTAAACCACATCATTATTGTTTGCCTATACTTAAAAGGTCAGAAGATCGCTTAGCGATTATAGAGGCAGCTGTTTCAGGATCTCAAAAATTTTTCTTAGGCACTGATAGCGCACCTCATTTTAGACATCAAAAAGAAAGTAGTTGTGGATGTGCAGGAATTTATTCTGCAGCTTATGCGATGGAGTTATATACTTCAATTTTTGAATCAGAAAATGCATTAGATAAGCTTGAAAATTTTAGTAGTAAGTTTGGGGCTGATTTTTATAAATTACCTTATAGCAAGTCAAAAATAAAGCTAATAAAAAAAGAATTTAGAATACCAGCCAAAATTACTATTGAGAATGAAGAAATAATTCCTCTTTTTGCTGGTGAAACTTTATCATGGCAATTATCTGAAATTTAACTAAGAGTGATAAAATAACCACTTAAGTTGACTAGGCAGTCGCTATATAGATTTCTTAATAGATAACTATATAGAGGAAAGTCCGGGCTCCATAGAGCAGAGTGATGGCTAACAGCCATACGCCGTGAGGTGAGGAATAGGGCCACAGAGACGAGCGTATTTAGTTACGGTGAAACGCGGTAACCTCCACTCGGAGCAAGGCCAAATAGGGTAGCATTAACACGGCTCGTGTTGCTACCGGGTAGGCTGCTTGAGTATGCAAGTAATTGTATGCCTAGACGAATGACTGTCCACGACAGAACCCGGCTTATCGGTCAACTTAAACTTATATCTAACTTATTGATGAGTAAAGAAAAAAAGTTAAAAAAGCGCTTGCAAAGCGCTTTTTTTTTGCTTATAGTGCACTTGTAAGGGAAAAAGTGGTTATTTGTGGGAAATTATTTAACGAGGCTAAGGGCGTTCAGTAATTTCCCATCTTTTTAGGTGCAGATATGTTTAAAGGAGCAACACTACTAAATATTGACGGTAAGAATAGGTTAGCAATTCCAACAAAATATCGTGAGGAATTATTAACTGGATCATTAGTGTTGACTGCTCATCCTCATGGATGCCTTCTACTTTATCCAATTGCTGCATGGAGGCCTATTCAGGAAAAAATAATGCAGCTTTCAAGTTTTGATAAAAAATCAAGTGGGTTACAAAGATTATTAGTTGGATATGCTGAAGATCTATCTTCTGATAATACTGGCAGGTTATTGATTTCTTCTGAGTTAAGAGAATATGCATCTATTAATAAAAACTTGATGTTAGTAGGTCAGGGAAGTCATTTTGAATTATGGAGCAAGGAAGCATGGACCAAACAAATCAAACAAATAAAAATTAATGATAAAGGTGAACTGCCTGATGAACTGGGAGGTTTTTCTTTATGACAAAATATTCTCATATTCCAGTGATGATGAAAGAGGTTATTGAGGCTTTATCTATAAAGCCGAATGGTACTTATTTAGATTGTACTTTTGGTAGAGGTGGGCATTCAGCCAAAATTTTGAACCTTCTAGGTGATGATGGAAGACTTATAGCTTTCGATAGAGATCTAGATGCAATTAATGAAGGAAAAAAAATAACAGATAAAAGATTTCAAATAGAGCATTGTGCTTTTTCTGAAATTGATAAAGTATTAAAAAAAAAAATATTAAAAAACTGGACGGAATCTTAATGGATTTAGGTATCTCATCCCCACAAGTAGACCAGGCTAAAAGAGGCTTTAGTTTTAGACATGATGCATTTTTGGATATGAGGATGGATCAATCCAAAGGCATCACTGCTGCTGATATTATTAATAAATATGAAGAACAAGACTTGGTATTTGCTTTAAAAACTTATGGTGAGGAAAAGTTTGCTAAGAAGATTGTTAAAGCTATTACTGAATATCGACAAAAGAATGGGGAAATAAAAACGACTTTAGAGTTGGCTGATTTGATAAAAAATGCAGTTCCAAAAAGAGGTTTAAAAAAAGATCCTGCAACAAAAACATTTCAAGCTTTAAGAATATTGGTTAACAATGAACTACAAGAGTTAGAGCAGGTACTTCCAATAGTATTTAAATATTTAAAACCTAAAGCTCGACTTGTCGTAATTAGTTTTCATTCCCTAGAAGATAGAATCGTTAAAAATTATACTAAGCATCAAATTAAGACTGACTTTATACCTAAAAATATCCCAATTAGAGCTTCAGAAATAAAATTAGCACCTTTTAAGGTTGTTCAGAAGATGATCACCCCGTCATCAAAAGAAATTGAAAAAAATTTTAGATCTAGAAGTGCAAGATTGAGAGTTATTGAAAAAGTAACGGAGGTGCTATGAAGTTAAATCTAATTTTATTTGCTGTTTTGATTATCTGTGCATTAACTACTGTAAATTTTAAGCACCTTACAAGAAGTAATTTTGCAACATTGGATGAGGAAAATAAAAAAACTTTAGATTTAAAAGATCAACAGACAATGTTAAGAATAGAGGAATCATCTGAATCAAGAATTGAAATAATTGAGCAGACAGCTAAACACAAATTAAATATGCACATTCCGAAAAAAACAGAAAAAAAAGTAATTATTAGATGATTAAAATTAAATCCAGGAAAGAGTATTTCGAATTATCAAAAGCTAGACGGAGAATAGTCTTAATATTTATGCTTGGAATGTTTTTAGTTTTATTTGCACAAGCTCTTAAATTAGCTGCTTTTGAAAAAGATAAATTACAAAAAGAATCAAGACAGAGGCAGCATAGAGAATTAGATTTATTGCCATATAGAGGAAAAATTTTAGATCGTAATGGTGCATTATTAGCTGAAAGTACACCTGTTTATTCAATTATGGCAGATGCAGCGTTAGTGAATTTTAAAGATACTGATATTGATTCTCAAGTAAAGATAAATAAAAAAAAGAAGCAATTAGCCAATCTACTAAAAATAAGTATTAGAGATTTAGATAATAAACTCAAAAATAAGAAAAGAAGAGATTTTGCTCTTAAAAAGAATATTTCACCTGATACTAAAATTAAAATTTT
>JAOHSH010000010.1 GCA_028122555.1 Methylophilaceae bacterium | reverse complement strand
AAATATACTAATGGAAAGTCTACTCCTAGAGTTATTGGTGAATTCCAATCTATTAAATTACCAAAAGACGGAAAAGATATTAAATTAACAATCGATTTGAGATTACAAAATGAGGCATATAAGGCACTTCAAAAAACAGTTGAAAAACATGAAGCATTATCAGGGTCTGCAGTTTTATTAGATGCAAAAACAGGCGAAATACTTGCAATGACAAATTATCCTTCATTTAACCCTAATGGCTATAATAAAGTTGGCCGATTTATTAAAAATCGATCAGTAACTGATGTATTTGAACCAGGTTCCACAATGAAGCCTATTAGTCTTGCTGCTGCATTAGAAAAAAAGGTGATAAATATCAACACATTAATTGATACAGGAAAAGGCCCTTATAAATATGAAGGAAAATTTATACGTGATAAGCGTGCACATGGATTAATAGATATAAAAGAAGTGATTAAGGTATCTTCAAATATAGGCTCAGCTAAAATTAGCGAGAGATTAAGCTCAATGAATTTAGCAGCCATGTACAAAAAATTCGGCTATGGAATAAAAACGGGAATTAATTTTCCTGGGGAAGTAAGTGGAGTTGTAAGAAAGCATACAAAATGGAAAAAAATAGATCATTCGCGCGCAAGTTATGGCTATGGTATGAATTCAACTCTTATTCAATCTGCCCAAGCATATACAGTTTTTGCTAATGGGGGAAAGTTAAAGCCAATAACTTTAATTAAAGGAATTGATTCAACATTAAGTAAAAAGGTGGTTTCACCCAAAACAGCAAAAAATATGTTGCTAATGTTGGAATCAGTAACTGATGCAAATGGTGGCACGGCGCCTAAAGCTAGGGTATTTGGTTATCGAGTAGCTGGAAAAACAGGTACAACGAAAAAGTTAGATAATATAAGTGGTGGATATTCACAGGATAAATATATTGGATCCTTTGTAGGATTAGGGCCTGTATCAAACCCAAGATTTGTAATGGCAATTATGATTGATGAGCCATTAGCAGAAAAAGGATATTCAGGAGGAACATTGGCGGGACCTGTTTTTAGCAGAGTAATGTCAAAAGCATTCGAATGGTATAGCATTGATGCTGATGGATTAGAATTAGAAGATATGCACGATAAAAAAGAGGCCTATGCTGATAAGACAAAATTATGAGCAATTCATTAAAAAAGCTATTAAATGAGTTTAGATATTTAGAGCAAAATAGTACAAAAGTAAAAGAAGACTCAATTTTTTTAGCTTATCCAGGCGATATTAACGATGGGAGAGATTTCATCGATGAGGCTATAAAAAAAGGAGCTTCCGCAATAATATATGATCCCTTGGATTTCAAATGGAATGATCGGTGGAATGTTAAAAATTTCCCATTGAAAAACTTAAAAAATAATGTTTCAAAAATTGCAAGTGAATTTTATAATCATCCATCACAAAAAATAAATCTAGTTGGTGTGACAGGTACCAATGGAAAAACTTCAAGTGTATTTTGGATGACCCAATGTCTTAAATATCTTGAAAGAAGAGCTGTAATGATTGGCACACTTGGCTGTGGTTTTATTGGAGATTTAGAGCCAACTGTAAATACAACCCCTGATGCTGTAAAAATTCAAAGTTTAATAAATGATTTTGCTAATGATGAGGTTCAAGACGTATGTATTGAAGTATCTTCACACGGTATCAGTCAAGGTAGAGTGGCTTGCATAGATTTTGATGTAAGACTATTTACTAACCTTTCTAGAGATCATCTTGATTATCATGACTCTATGAAGAGCTACGCACAAACAAAAAAAGACTTTTTATTGAATGCTGAAAAAGGTAATTTGGTTATAAATATTGACGATCTCATAGGTAGAGAAATATTTAAGGAATCAATACTAGAGGAATCTAAAAAAATATCTTTTAGTATAGATAATGCGTCTAAACTTCAAGCAAAGAATCTTGTTACAAAAAATAAAAAAACAAAATTTGATTTAGTTTATGAAGATAAAATTATTGACGTAGAAATTTCAGTTCTTGGAAAATACAATGTTTATAATATTTTAGGGGTGATTGGAGTTTTAATTTCATTAGGTCATAAAATAGAAACTATTATTCCAATTTTAAAAAACTTAGACTCGGTTCCTGGAAGAGCCGAGATATTGGAGACAGGTTTAGATAATTGCCCAAAAGTAATTATAGATTATGCTCATACTCCAGATGCTTTTAATAATATTTTAGGGTTCTTAAAGTTATTAAAATATGAAAATCTAAATATTGTTTTTGGGTGTGGGGGCGATAGAGATAAGGGAAAGCGAAAAGAGATGGCTACTATTGTTAATCATTATGCAGACTTTGCAGTTGTAACTTCAGATAATCCAAGAAACGAGGATCCAAAAAAGATAATTGATGATATTTATCAGCATTTAACTATTTCAAGTTTAGCTATAGAAGATAGAGAGAGAGCGATTGAAGAAGTCTTAAAAAAAGCTAATCCAAATGACTTAATTCTTATTGCTGGAAAAGGACATGAAACCTATCAAGATATTAAAGGAGTGAGGAAAGATTTCTCTGATAAATTAATAGCAAAAAAATATTTAATTAAATTTTTTGGAGATTAATATTTCTTTTAAAAAAATTATTGAAATTACAGAAGGTTCTTTCATAGGTAATGCTAAGGATTCAGAATATAAACAAAATAATGAAGGCGTTAATAAAAAAGAAGTTTTGATTTCTACAATTACAATTGACTCAAGAACTTCAAAGAAAGCTGATTTGTATATTGCAATAGAGGGTAAAAACTATGATGGTAATCAATTTACAAAAGAAGCGCTCAATAATGGGGCTAAATTTGCAATTATTTCTGACCCTAAATTTCAATCAGATAAGACCATTTTGGTCGATAGTGGTGAATTAGCATTAGCTAAAATTGCGCTATATCTAAGAGAGCAAATTAATCCAAAAGTTATTGCAATAACAGGAAGTAATGGTAAAACCTCTACAAAAGAAATACTTGTGTCAATTATGAATAATTTTTTAAATCAGAATCAATTATTATTCACAGAAGGTAACTTAAATAATGAAATTGGATTACCACTTACTTTATTAAAGCTTAAACATACTCATACTCATTCAGTACTGGAGCTAGGTATGAATCATTCAGGTGAAATTGCTAGACTTACAAAGATTTCAAAACCTAATATTGGATTAATTACTAATATTGGTGAAGCTCATATCCAAAATTTTAAATCAAAGGATAATATTGCAGAAGCAAAGAAAGAACTTTTATACAATTCGGATCAACTTGAGACTTGCATATTACCAAGGGATGACGATTATTATCAATTTTTAGCTAAAGACCTTAAAAACTTAAAGCAGATAACATTTGGTTTTACAAAAAAAGCAACTATAAATTGTGAGTTAATAGATGAAAAAACAATTACAATTTTTACTCCCGATGGAAAATTTAACACTAAAATCAATTTATTAGGTAAGCATAATATACAGAATATTCTTTCAGCATGTGCTTGTAGTTACGCTTTAGGTATCCCAATTAAAATTATGAAAAAAGGAATACAGGCAATTAAGCCCTTTCCTGGAAGGCTTGAGAATATGATAAATTCTAAAGGAATAAATATAATAAATGATACTTATAATGCTAACCCAAGCTCAATGAGGGAAGCTATAGATGTATTAGCACATAAAAAAGGAATAAAGATCTTAGTTATTGGTGATATGGCTGAACTTGGTAATGAAACAAATAAGTATCATAAAGAATTAGGTGACTATATTAAGGCTTCTAATATAGATTTTACTTTTGCTGTAGGAAGACATACAAAAATAACTATGCAACAATTAGGCAAAGATGATTTATGGTTTGATTCAAAAGAAGCTCTTGTCAATATGCTTTTAAAAATAATAAAACCTAAATCAACAATTTTGGTTAAAGGCTCCCGTTATATGAAAATGGAAGATGTTGTTAATAAAATTATTTTATAGGGAATAAATATGTTACTGGAATTATTTAGATGGTTATCGACAGACATCCAGGGGTTTAATGTATTCAACTATATTTCTCTAAGAGCAGTATTGGCAGTAATTACTTCCTTATTAATTTCCTTTTGTTTCGGTGGCTGGTTTATTAAAAAATTAGGGGAATATAGCCTTGGTCAATATATTAGGAATGATGGACCAGAAGGACATCTTATTAAATCTGGAACTCCTACAATGGGTGGAGGATTAATATTAATTTCTATTGTCATTTCAACATTATTGTGGGCTGATCTGAGTAATTCATATGTGTGGGTTTTACTTTTTGTAACTACTGCTTTTGGCTTAATAGGGTTAGTTGATGATATGAGTAAGATTCAAAAAAAAGAATCTGATGGTCTTTCAGCATTACAAAAAATAATACTACAATCAATTGTTGGTATAGCAGTCGTAGGATATTTATTTTATTCAGCTAAAACACCTCAAGAAACAGAGTTACTAATTCCATTCTTTAAAGATTTGAGTCTACCTTTAGGAGCATTAAGTTTTATTTTGTTAAGTTATTTGGTTGTAGTGGGAAGTAGCAATGCAGTAAATTTAACAGACGGCCTTGATGGCTTAGCTATTATGCCAGCTGTAATGGTTGTTAGTGCATTGGGAATCTTTGCTTATGTTGAAGGAAATATAATTTTTGCAAATTATCTCAGTATTCCATATATAGAAGGAGCAGGTGAGTTAACAATATTTTGTGCTGCATTAGCTGGGGCAGGCTTAGGCTTTCTTTGGTTTAATGCTTATCCTGCAGAAGTATTTATGGGCGATTTAGGTTCATTATCCATAGGGGCAGCAATGGGAACATTGGCAGTTATCGTAAGGCAGGAAATTATTTTAATAATAATGGCTGGAATATTTGTAGTTGAAACTTTTTCTGTAGCAATGCAAGTAAGTTACTTTAGATATACAAAGAAGAGGTTTGGAAAGGGGAAACGAATTTTCTTAATGGCTCCTCTTCATCATCACTATGAAAAAAAAGGCTGGAAAGAAACACAAGTCGTAGTGAGGTTTTGGATCATTACCATGATGCTCGTTCTTATTGGTCTAGCTAGTTTAAAGATTCGATAATGAATGAAAATATCAATCATGTATTAATTTTGGGTTGTGGGCAAACAGGTTTGTCTATTGGAAAATATTTAGATAGTAATACAAAAATATCTTTTTATGATGAAAATGTACAAGCTATAAATAATGCAAGAAATTTATTTACTACAAAAAAAAATTTGTATCTATCTGGCGATATAAAAGAATCATATTTTGATGATATAGATTTCGTTGCAATTAGTCCTGGAGTCGACCCTAGACATCCTATAATTAATAAAATAATCAAAAAGGGTATCCCCTTTCATAATGATATTTCTTTATTTTTTTTAAATAATATTTTAGAAGGCACAAAAGTCATTGGTGTAACAGGTACAAATGGTAAAACTACTGTTTGTTCTATAATTGAACAAATTGCCATAGAATCAGGATTAAAAGCAAAGGCAGTAGGTAATATAGGGGTGCCAATATTAGATATAGATCTAATAGATACTCTAGATGTTTTAATTATTGAGTTATCAAGCTTCCAACTTGAAGTTCTTAATAATGGAATAATTGATGTAGGAGTTATTTTAAATATATCCGATGACCATATGGATAGATACAATTCATTTAAAAAATATTTTCAAGCTAAAGAGAAATTGTTTAGCTTATCAAAAATTAATATTATAAATCGTGATGATGAAAAATTGAGTGAGTTAAGTTATAAAGCAGACTTATCTTTTGGTATTTCAGAGCCTAATAGTAAAAAAGATTATATTTTAAAAAGTGACCATTCTGTTTCTTATATTGGAAAAGAAAATGATTTTGATATTGAATTAAAAAACTTAACACTTATAGGGGAGCATAATAAGTTAAATATTATGGCTGCAATTGTATGCCTAAAATCTGCTTTCCCAAAATTTGATAAGTTTAAAATAAATAAATTAGTAGGTGTTGCTCATCGACTTGAGTGGATTAAAAATAAAGAAGGAATTGATTTTTACAATGATTCTAAAGCAACTAATGTTAATGCAACGATTACAGCATTAAAGAGTTTCGATAAGAAAAATATTTTTTTAGTTGCTGGAGGAGATAGTAAGAATCAAGTTTTAGAGCCCTTATCTAAATATTTAAAACAGAAGGTGTCGGCACTTTACTTAATTGGTCAGGATTCACATATATTCGAAGAAAATTTCAAACTCATTAATTCACTTAAGATTACTAATCATAAGCGATTAAAGGACGCAGTGTTATCTGCTTATGAGGATGCATCGGTTGGGGATATTATTTTATTATCTCCAGCATGCGCAAGCTATGATATGTATAGTAATTACAAAGAGCGGGGAAATGAATATAAATCTATTGTGGAAAAATTATAAGTTATGAAGCTTTTTTCTTCTCAAAAGAGTTACAACCTTCCAATTTATGATTATAACTTGATATGGGCTGCTCTTTTGCTATTAGGTATCGGTTTAGTTATGGTGTATTCAGCATCAATTGATGTAGCTGCAGGACAGCAGAAATATCAATTTCAACACTATTATTTTTTAATTAGACAGTCAGCTTATCTGTTAATCGCTTTTATTTGTGGATACATTACCTTCTTAATTCCTGTTTACATATGGCAGCGGTGGGCCCCTTATCTTTTTTTTATAGGCATAATTCTTTTGATTTTAGTTCTATTTATTGGACTAGAAAGAAATAATAGTCAAAGGTGGCTCTCATTGGGGGTTGTAAATGTACAACCAACAGAGCTTGTCAAGCTATTTACGGTTATGTATGCATCTGATTATGTTTTAAGAAAATCAAAGCAAATGAGAACTATTGTTAAAGGATTTTTACCTATGCTTGGGGTAATGATTTTTACTGGGACTTTAGTTATGTTTGAACCTGATTTTGGTGCTCTTGTAGTTATTACATCAATTGCAATGGGTATACTTTTTTTGGGTGGTTTAACCTTAAGAGTAATCGTAAGCTTGGCAATATTAGCCCCATTCGGAGTTTGGGCAGCAATAATTTTATCTCCATATAGAATGGAAAGAATTCTAGCATTTAGAGATGCTTGGTCTCCAGAACATAAATTTGATGGAGGCTTGCAAATTACACAAGCACAGATGGCTTTCGGAAATGGTGAGTTTTTTGGAGTAGGGGTAGGTAATAGTTCTGCAAAACTTCATTTCTTGCCTGAAGCACATACAGATTTTCTTATGGCAATAATTGGGGAAGAATTTGGTTTATTTGGGGTAGCTATTGTTATAGGTTTATTTACATTTTTAGTGGTTAGAATGTTTGGTATTGCGAAGGAGTCAATTCAAAATAATAAATATTTTGCAGCTTTAATGGTTCAGGGAGTAGCTATATGGTTCGCAATACAATGCACCATCAATATTGCTGTTAATTTAGGACTATTACCTACCAAAGGTTTGACCTTACCATTACTATCTTTTGGAGGGAGTAGTATTTTAGTAAGTATAATTTCTATAGCTATTGTGCTTAGAATTGATCATGAAAATAGAAGAAATTTAAGAGGCCAACATTATAATAAATAAATTCAAGACCATAGTTGTTGCTGCAGGTACAGGTGGACATATATACCCAGGACTTGCAATTACAGAGTATTTTCTTGCTAAATCTCAATCTATTTCATGGGTGGGAACACCCAAAGGCATGGAAAATACTTTAGTAGATAAAAATAAAATTCCTTTTTATTCAATTAATTTTTCTGGGGTTAGGGGTAAGGGTTTTCTACAATGGCTCCAACTACCATTTACACTTTCTATATCAATACTTCAGTCTATCAAAGCGTTAAGAGCTGAGAAACCAAATTTTGTAATTATAATGGGTGGCTATATAGGAATACCAATTGCAATTGCATCAAAACTATTGGGTATACATATAATCGTTCATGAGCAAAATGCGATACCAGGATTGGCCAATAAAGTAATTTCATTTTTTGCTAATCAGATATTTAGTGGATTTGAAAATAGTTTAAAGAAAGCAGAAGTTATAGGTAATCCAATTAGAAGTTCAATATCTAATATTAAAAAACCTCAGCAAAGATTTAAAAATAAAATAGGGCCACTAAATATTCTTATTTTAGGTGGAAGTTTGGGCGCAAGTAGTTTTAATAGATTATTACCACCTATTTTAAACAATTTTAATTCTAAGCAAATATCAGTTATTCATCAATCAGGCTTAAAGCATTATGAGGAGTTAAATAGAATATACAAAAATTTAGCAATTGATACGAGTAAAGAAAATCCTACTTGGTTATTAAGTATAGAAAAATTCATATTTGATATCGAAAAAAAATATGAATGGGCTGATGTTGTTATTGCTAGATCTGGAGCCCTTACTGTTTCAGAGTTTATTGAAGCAGGTATTGCTTCAATATTAATACCTTTCCCCTATGCAGTAGATAATCATCAATACTATAATGCAAAAATATTGGAGGATAAAAAAGCAGCTTACATTGTTAATGAGAATGAAATAGAGATTAAAATTTTACAAATCCTTTTAAATTTAAAAAGACATGAATGTTTTTTCATGGCTTTAAAAGCACAAGAAAATAAATTAAGTTCGAATGTGACCCAGAAAATATATACATATTGTGAAGAAATAATTAATGAAAAGTAAAATAAAAAATATTCATTTTGTTGGGATCGGTGGTTCTGGAATGAGCGGAATTGCTGAAATCATGCATAATTTAAAATTCAATGTTCAAGGATCAGATCTTGGTCAGTCAGAAATAATTCAGAGATTAAAAAAAATAGGTATTATAGTTTTTAGTAAACATTCAAAGAAAAATATTAAGGGAATTGATGTACTTGTTGTTTCAAGTGCAATCTCAAATCAAAATCCAGAAGTTAAGGCTGCAATTAATCAAAAAATACCGATTATCCCTAGAGCTGAAATGCTGTCCGAATTGATGAGGTTTAAAAAAGGTATTGCAGTTGCAGGAACTCATGGTAAAACTACAACAACTAGTCTGATAGCATCGATACTTTCAAAGGGAAAGCTTGATCCAACTTATGTTATTGGAGGTAGGGTAAATTTAATAAACTCTAATGCAAAGCTTGGAAGTAGCGATTTAATGATTGTTGAAGCTGATGAATCAGATGCATCGTTTCTTCATTTCAATCCTGTAAATGCAGTAATTACTAATATTGATAACGATCATTTAGGAACTTACCAAAATAAATTTGAGAACTTAAAGCAAGCATATATAGATTTTGCACATCAAGTACCATTTTATGGCACAATTTTTATATGCGCAGATGATCATAATATTCGAAATATTATCCCAAAGATATCGAGACCAATAGTTACTTATGGCCTATCGAGTAGGGTTGATATTCAAGCTATAAATATAAAGCATCAAGAAAATAAAATAAATTTTAAGGTAATAGATAAAAAATATAATCATTGTGAATTCGATATTACAGTTAATTTTCCTGGTGATCATTTTGTAAGAAATACTTTGGCGGCAATTTCAATGGCTTTAGAATACCGGGTTTCAATAAAAAATATTCAACAAGCTTTAGCTAACTTTCAGGGTGTATCAAGAAGATATGAGATTTATAATAATATTATAATTAAGGATAAAACAATTAAAGTTATAGATGATTATGGTCATCACCCAACAGAAATTGAAGCTGTTATAAAGGCAACGAAGAAAGCCTTTAGAAATAAGAAAATAAATTTTGTTTTCCAGCCACATCGATTTTCAAGGACTAGAGATTGTTATGAGGAATTCTTAAGAATTCTTAAAACGCCAGATAGGATATTTCTTTTTGATATATATCCAGCTGGAGAGAGTAAAATTAGTGGCATCTCAACAAAGGCTTTAATGAAATCTTTGAATCATCCTGCAATGCACTATTTACCTAATTTTAAAAGTGCAAAACGTCTTATATTTGATTTAATTGAAGACGATTCAATTCTCATAATTATGGGAGCTGGATCGGTTGGTAATTTTTCACAAAATATTATTCAACAGTAAAATATGGAAAAAAATATTATTTATAAAGATGTAGAATTAAAGAACTTTAACAGTTGGAAGGTTGGTGGAAAAGCAGAGCAATTTTTAATCTGTGACGATAAAGAAAAATTAGCTTCATATATTAAAACTAAAAAAATTAAACTACCTATTACATATCTTGGGCTCGGGTCTAATTTATTAATTCGTGATGGTGGAGTTAAAGGTGCTGTAGTAGTAATGCATGGGGGTTTAAACACAATTAATAAAGATAGAGAGCTCATTTATGTTGAAGCAGGAGTTAGTTGTTCAAAATTATCAAAATTTGCTGCCAAAGAAGGATTAAAGAACTCTGCTTTTTTTGCAGGAATTCCAGGAACAGTTGGGGGATCATTAGCAATGAATTCAGGCTGTTATGGATCTGAAACGTGGGACTATGTTGAAAAAGTATTAATGATTGATTTAAATGGAGATCAGTTTATTAGAAATAAATCAGATTTTAAAATTAATTATAGAGATTTAAAAAAACCTATTGATGATGAAAGTTTTCTTGCTGCCTGGTTTAATTTTCCCGAAGGCAATAAAAAAGATGCTGAAAATAAAATAAAAGATTTATTAACACATAGAAAAAATAGTCAACCTTTGAATTGGCCAACGGCAGGATCAACTTTTCGTAACCCTAAAAATAATTTTGCTGCAAAGTTAATTGAGGATTGTGGATTAAAAGGCTATCAAATTGGAGGAGCGCAAGTTTCGGAAAAACATGCAAACTTCATAATTAATTTAGGTAATGCAACTGCATTAGACATTGAAAATATTATAATTTATATTCAAAAAGTTGTTTTTAAACAGAAAAAAATTCAATTACTCAGAGAAATAAAAATAATTGGAGAGGCAATTGACCATTAAAGCATTTGGTAAGGTGGCAGTATTAATGGGAGGCACTTCTAATGAAAGAAATATTTCATTAGAAAGTGGAAAAGCAGTTTTAAAAGCTCTGCATAGAAGCAGCATAGATGCTTCGGCAATTGACCCTAAAATTGATGGGTTGGAGAAATTAAAAAATTTTGATAGAGCTTTTATTTGTTTACATGGTCAAGATGGTGAAGATGGAAAAATTCAAACATTTCTTGAGTCAATAAATATACCTTATACAGGTAGTGGAATATTATCATCATCTTTAGGTATGGATAAATTTAAATGTAAAAAAATTTGGAAATCAAAAAAAATTCAAACACCTGATTTCATGAAAATAGATGATTCCAATCAGTTTGAAAAAGCCTCAAATTTATGTGGACTACCTTTCTTCATTAAACCCTCTAATTCAGGTTCTAGCATTGGTATTGCGAAGGTAAGTAATAAAAAAGAATTTATTCCTGCTTTTGAGAATGCTTATGAAATTGATAAAACTGTTATAGCTGAATCTTTCATAATTGGAAGAGAATATACGCTTCCAATTATAAAAAATAAACCATTACCTATTATTGAAATTAGAGTTAAAACAGATTTTTATGACTTCGAGGCAAAATATTTAAGAGATGACACAGAGTTTATTTGCCCAGCTGATATCAGTTCAATTCTAGTAGAAAATATTAATACAGAATGTACACAGTCTTTTAATGCAATTGGATGTGATGGATGGGGTCGAGTTGATTTTATTGTTGACCAAAAAAATATAATTCATATTATTGAAATAAATACTGTTCCTGGATTGACAAATCATAGCTTAGTACCAATGTCTGCAAGAAATATAGGAATTGAATTTGATCAATTAGTAGTAATGATTTTAGAGACATCGAATGTTTAAAAAAGAAGAGTCAATAAAAAAAGTTACATCGATTATTTATCTATTAATATTTATATTAATAATTTTTTTGAGTTACCTGATAATGACGAGCTCAAGTTTTCCAATAAAAGAAATAGGCATAAAAGGTGAGTATGAAAATATTAATAAAAACCAAATTAATTTAATTAAGGATAAATTTATTAAAAAAAATTTTTTTGCTGTAAATCTTAATCAAACAAGAGATGCTTTCAAAAAGCTTCCTTGGATAAGAGATGTAAGTATAAGAAGAGATTGGAATAAATTTGGCCTATTAGTAGAAATTGAATCCCATAAACCAATTGGTAGATGGAATAATCAAGGATTAGTTAATAGCTTTGGTGAGATATTTAATGCTGCTTATGAAGATAAATTACCATTATTTATTGGATCAAAAGAGGTTGTTGGCGAAATGACGATTAAATTTAATCAAATAAATAAAATCCTTGAGAAAGAGTTGATGCAAATTGGTACAATCTCATTATCAGATAGATTATCTTGGGAAATTTATACAAATAATCACATACGATTTTTCTTAGGTAAAGACTATGATGATAGTATTCTTGAGAAACTAAAAGTTTTGATAGAAAATTATCAATTTATTTTATCTGAGTCTAAAAGTAGAATTAAGTATGTAGATTTAAGATATAAAGATGGATTTGCAGTAAAAAAATTAAGTGAAGAATTATATAAAATTAAGACAGAAAAAGAGACTAACCTATGAATAATGTCATATCACCAATGCTAAAGACTGCAAAAGATCAAAAAAACGTGATTGCAGCATTAGATATAGGGACTTCAAAGGTTGTTGTAATTGTTGCTGAGATAGGAACAGATGGCATTTTAAAAATTATTGGTAAAGGACAGCATGTCTCAAAGGGTTTAAAAAAAGGAGTTGTTATTAATATTGATAATACAAAACAGGCAATTCAAAGGGCTGTCGAAGAAGCAGAATTAATGGCAGATTGTAAAATACCTGAGGTATATACTGGAATTGCTGGAAGTCACATCAAAAGTATAAATTCTCATGGTATGGTAAAAATCAAAGATGATGAAGTAACTCAAATGGATGTTGACCAAGTTCGAGAAACTGCAGAAGCTGTTAACCTCTCAACTGATCAAGAAGTTTTACATGTTATAGACCAAGAATATATTATTGACGATCAACAAGATATAAAAGAGCCCATTGAAATGAGTGGCAAACTATTGAATGTTAAGGTACATATTATTTCTGGCTCAATTGCGGCACGACAAAATATTATTAAATGTATTAAACAATGTGGTTTAGAAGTCATTGATTTAGTTTTTCAGCCTTTAGCATCAAGTGAAGCTGTTTTAACTCAAGATGAGAAAGATCTAGGAGTATGTTTAGTCGATATTGGTGGCGGCACTACGGATATTGCTTTAATTAAGAATGGGGCATTTCAACACACTGCAGTAATTCCAGTTGCGGGAGATCAAATAACAAATGATATTGCTGTTGCTTTTCGAACTACAACACAATCTGCAGGAGATATTAAAGAAACCTATGGCTCAGCTATGCCGGAATTATGTTCAACGAATGAAGAGATTGAGATCCCCCTTGTTGATGGTCAATCACCAAAAAGAATTACTACTCGAGCATTAGCTCAAGTCATAGAACCAAGAATTGAAGAACTTTTTGAAAAAGTCCAAAACGAAATAAATAGAAGTCGAATGGGTAGCACTATTGCATCTGGTATTGTTATAACCGGAGGTTCCTCAATGCTAAATGGGATGGCTGAGTTAGGAGAGAAAATATTTGGTATGCCTGTTAGAATCGGTATACCTAGAAATATTGATGGACTTTTGCAAGTTGTAGAAAATCCAAGATATTCTACTGGTGTAGGCCTTTTAATTATGGGTAAGAATGACTTGCAAAGGAATATAGATAAATTAGGTAAAAGAAACTCAATTAGCAATATTATAAAGAGAGCACAAATGTGGTTTAAAGGAAACTTTTAATGCGATATGAGGTAATTTATGTTTGAAGTTGGAGAAGCAAAAAAACAAAAGGCCATCATTAAAGTCATGGGTGTGGGTGGTTGCGGCGGAAATGCTGTTGATTACATGATAGAAAAGAATGTCATGGGCGTTGAATTTATTTGCACAAATACTGACCTACAATCTCTAAAGAAAAGCCAAGCCAATACTATTGTTCAAATTGGAGAGATATTAACTCAAGGATTAGGGGCCGGTGCAAGACCAGATAAGGGTAAACAGGCTGCATTAGATGATAAAGATAAAATAATCGAGGCTCTTGAGGGAGCAGATATGCTTTTTATTGCAGCAGGAATGGGTGGCGGAACTGGAACGGGAGCAGCTCCTGTTATTGCACAAATTGCAAAAGAACTTGGTATTTTAACTGTTGCTGTAGTAACAAAGCCTTTTAACTTTGAGGGAAGAAGAGTTCAAGTTGCTAATGATGGAATCGAAGAACTTGTAAATCATGTCGATTCACTCATTACAATACCTAATGAGAAATTAATGGGAGTTTTAGGGGCTGATGTAACTTTTGTAGATGCATTTGGAGCTGCAAATGATGTTTTATATAGTGCAGTGTCAGGTATTGTTGAAATTATAAATAACCCAGGATTAATTAATGTAGATTTTGCAGATGTTAAAACGGTTATGAGTGAAATGGGAATGGCAATGATTGGATCTGGAGTAGCAGAAGGGTCAGATAGAGCAACTATTGCTACAAAACAAGTTGTCGCATGTCCTTTACTAGAAGATGTAAATCTTAATAATGCAAAAGGAATGTTGGTAAATATTTCGGCCAGTAGTGATTTTAAAATGAAAGAATACCATGAGGTAATGAATATTATTAAACAATATGCTACAGAGAACGCACATGTAATAGTTGGAAATGTAATAGATGATGCAATGGGAAATCAGATAAGAGTTACTATGGTTGCTACTGGTTTAGCCTATTTAAAAGAAGATGAAAAATTAAATATGACAAATAGCTCGGATAAGAATGATAGTGAGGTCTTACGGGAATTTATTTATAAACCAGATGATGAGAACCTAGCTGCAGATAAAGAGATAAATAAAGCTTCAGAAAGTGATGAATATAATCCAAGTGTATTTGGGTCAAATACATCCGATGAGGATGATATCAATGAAGTAGTAATGTCAGATGAAGAAGAATATGATATTCCATCCTTTATGAGAAGAAAAAATAAATGATTTTTCAAAGGTCAATTAAGAATTCGGTAAGTGCTGTTGGGGTAGGTCTTCATTCAGGGAGAAAAGTTTGTATTGAATTAAAACCAGCAAAAGTAGATGCTGGAATTATTTTTAAAAGGACAGATATAAGACCCCCAATAGAAATAAAAGTTGAGCCTCAAGCTATAAAAGAAACTCGCTTATCATCAACAATTGGTAAGGGTAAAATTAAAATTTCTACAGTGGAACATTTAATGTCTGCTCTATCTGCCTCAGGTATAGATAATATTTTAATCGAAGTTGATGGCTCTGAAATACCAATTATGGATGGAAGCTCAATCTCATTTGTATATTTAATAAAGTCAGCAATAGTCTATGAGCAATCCGAATTGAAGAAATTTGCCGTGATTAAAGATGTAATTCAGGTTAAAGATGGCGAAAAGTTTGCTAAATTTGAACCTTATAAAGGATTTTTAGTTGATTTTACAATTGACTTTCCGCATCCAGCTTTCAAAGAAGAAAATAATCGTGTGGAGATAGATTTTTTTAAAGATTCATATGTAAATCATATTAGTAGAGCAAGAACATTTGGATTTATGCAAGAGGTAGAATATCTAAGATCTAATGGTTTAGCTCGAGGTGGATCATTAGATAATGCAATTGTTTTAGATGAATATAAAATTTTAAACGACGAGGGTTTAAGATATGCAGATGAATTTGTTCGACATAAAATTCTAGATGCCATAGGTGATTTATACATGATTGGAATGCCTATCATTGGTAAATTTATAGCATACAAATCAGGACACGAACTTAACAATAAATTGCTTAAATTAATGCTAGAGCAAAAGTCAAAATGGAGTATTGAGTATTTAGATCTTAAAAATGAACAAACTTCAACATTAGCAACTGATTATGCTGAAGATAAAAATCAACTTGGCATTAAGAATTTAGAAACACATCAATGATATTCCTTAAATTAAGTATTTTTATTCTTTGTATTTTTCTGGGATTAATGATTGCATTATTTATTTTTACAAAAAATAGAAAATATTTATTTTTAGCTAGAGATACTATTAAATATTTAATTTCTTTAGCATTAGTTATCGCAATAATTTATTTCTCACTAAGATATTTACATTTATAAATAAATGAAAGTTATTTCTATATTTGGTGGAACTGGATTTATTGGTACTGAATTAATAAATCAGTTAGTTAAGATACCTGTTGAAATTCGTGTATTTAGTCGAAAAAAAAATAAAGCAAACCATTTAAAAAATCTCCCTAGAGTTAAAATAATTGAATTTTCTTCAAAAAATATTTTATCAGATAATATTAAAGGTTCAGATATATTAATAAATCTAGTAGGTATTTTGCATGAATATAGGGGAGTTAAATTTTCAACAGTTCATGAAGATTTTGTTACTAAATTAATTAATTCCGCCTTAAAAAATAATGTAAAAAGAATAATTCACTTAAGTGCGTTAGGCACTAGTAAGAAATCATTAAGTAAATACCTAAATTCAAAATACAAGGGTGAACTTATAATTAGAGATAAATTTAAGAAATATGATTGGACGATATTAAGACCATCTATTGTATTTGGAACCAACGATAAATTTATTAATTTGTTTAGAACTCTAGTTAAATTTTTACCTGTAATATTTTTAGTATCTCCAAAATCTGAATTCCAACCGATTTATGTGAAGGATCTAGTTGATATAATAATAAAAAGTCTTGATGATAAAAGAACTTTTAAGAAAACTTTTAATTTAGGCGGACCAAAAAAATTTACTTTTTATGAGATTATTAAGTTAATAGTTAAATGTGATAAAAAGTACAATATTACTATTGGTTTAAACAAAACCATGTCTTATTTATTTGTTAGATTTTTAATGTTATCGCCAGTAAAAATTATAACAACAGATAATTTGAAATCAATGGAAACCAGTAATACTGTTAGGGTTAATGATGCTTATAGCTTTAAGCGCTCGCTAACAGAATTAATTACTTACTTAAATAACCATAAAAAAAAATAATATATGAAGATCTATCTAGTTGGGGGGGCTGTTAGAGATAAATTATTAGGGATTCCAGTAAAGGATCGGGATTATTTAGTTGTAGGAAGTACCCCTGAAGAAATGGTTAAATTGGGATATAAGCCTATAGGAAAAGATTTCCCTGTATTTTTACATCCTGACACAAATGAAGAATATGCGCTTGCAAGAACAGAGAAGAAAGTAGGTAAAGGTTATCATGGCTTTGAATTCTTTGCCTCTCCAGCTGTGACCCTTGAAGAAGACCTAATGAGAAGAGATATTACAATAAATGCAATAGCTGAAGATGAAGATGGAAATATTTATGATCCTTATAATGGAATAAAAGATATACAAAATAAAGTTATTCGTCACGTAAGTGATGCTTTTACTGAAGATCCTTTAAGGGTCTTTAGGGTGGCGAGGTTTTACGCTAGATTCGAAGATTTTGACATTCATGAAGATACAGAAAAATTAATGAAAAAAATAGTTTCAAGTGGTGAAATTGAATCTTTGTCAATTGAGCGAATTTTAACGGAGATATTAAAAGGACTGAATGAAAGGCATGCGGATAAAATGTTTTTATCTTTTGTAAATAGCGGTGTTCTAAAATTAATTTTTCCAGACTCTCAAAAAAACTATAATCAGATATTTCCTTTGCTTATTGGATTAAGAAACACCTCTAATTCAATCTCTGCTGAATCTAAGTTATTAATGATTTTAGCTCTACCTTTTTTCTATGATGGAGAAAAGGCTAATAGTATAAATTACTTGGAATATTTTAAATTATCAAATCATGCAAAGACTATTTTTAAGGGTATTAGATATGAATCGAGGAACCTTGAAAATTTTGTATTATTATCATTAGAAGAAAGATTAGATTCTTTATATAGGCTTGATTTCTTTAGGCGACCAAATGTAACGTTAGATATTTTGGAAATGATTAAGTTTATAATACCGTCTATTTTTAAACCAATCCCATCAAGTCAATCGCTCATGAGTGACGAGTGGCAAGCAAATAAGAAAATCGTACATAATAAAATTGAACTAGTGAAAAATAACATTATTTTATTCAAGCAAGAATATAGTAAGTTAAAAACTAATATAGATTCATTGAAAACCCCCAATGAAATAAAAGAAGTTATTTATAAAGAGAGGCTTTCTGTACTTAAAAAAGTTAGTTCTTGATTAAATCGCTTAATTTAGATATTTTTTTATCGATGTATGCATGATTACTTGCTTCGTTGGTTAACCATATTGTTGATATTCCGAAATGTTTAGCTGTTTCAAGATTTTCTTTCACATCATCAACAAAATAAGCTTTTTTAATCTTATATTGTGCTACAAACAATTTCATTGAACTTAAATTCGGCTTTGCTATAAAGCCCGAGTCTTCTATACTAAAAATTCCATCAAAGAAATCTTCAATTTGACATACCTTAAGAACTTGCTTTGTGTAATTTCTTGGTGCATTTGTGTAAAGTATTTTTTGCCCTTTTATTAAAGATAAAACTTTTATTAAGTCTGGCATGGGAACTACTAATTCTGAAAAATTCTCAATTGTATGTGTTTTTTCTAAGAATTCAGTTGGATTAATTTTATGGTGTTTTATGAGTCCTTCTAGTGTGGCTCCGTATTGCTCCCAATATTTTTGCCTTAATTCATCCGCTTCTTCGTTGTTAATTTTTACTGCTTCACTAATATATTTATTGATTTTTTTATTAATTATCGGAAATATTTTTTTTTGTGCATCATGCAATGTATTATCAAGATCAAAAATCCACGTGAATTTCAAACTACTAATCCTTAATTAAGGTTCCGACACCTTGATCAGTTAAAATTTCTAATAATAAAGCGTGTTCAACCCTCCCATCAATAATATGAACTGTATTAACCTTATGCTTTGCTGCATGAACTGCCGAGTTTATTTTAGGAAGCATTCCATCAGAAATTGTGCCATTATCTATAAGTTTTTTTATTTCTAATGGAATCAAGCTAGATATTAAATTATTTTTTTTATCTAAAACACCTTTTGTATTTGTCATTAAAACAAGTTTTTCTGCATTTAGGACTTCAGCAACTTTTGAAGATACAACGTCAGCATTGATATTATAAATTTTGTTATCATCTCCCATTCCAATTGGAGCTATGATTGGAATGACGCCACTATCTTTAAGTTCTTTCATAAAAGATGGATCTATACTTACTATTTCACCTACATACCCAAGATCAACCGAATTTTTATCTACTTTTATCTTTTTAGCTTTAATAATTCCTGAGGTTTCTTTATTACTATAGCTAGAAGCTTCCCCACCATTTTCTTTAATAAGTGACACTATTTGTTTATTAATATCGCTTAAAACATTTGCCACTATTTTCATTGTTTCTTCATCAGTAACCCTTATTCCTTGTTCAAAAATTGTTTTTTTTCCGTATTTATCAAGGGAATCATTAATTTGTGGTCCCCCTCCATGAATGATGACTGGATTCATTCCAACTAATTTAAGAAGGACTAAGTCTTTAGCAAAGGATTGCTTTAGTTTTTTATCAACCATAGCATTTCCTCCAAATTTAATAACTATTGTTTTACCAAAAAATTTCTTAATGTATGGAAGTGCTTCGCTCAAGACTTTTGATTTTTCATTTGGTGTCATTGTTATAACCTTTTGGTAAAGTATTTAGAGTTTCGTTCGGAAGTATAAGTTTTTTTTCTTTCATCAGGCATAATTTTTTTATTTGATAACTTAAAATTATTTTCAATAAACCAATGTTCTGATTGTGTAGTGAGTATAAATAAATTTTTTATTTTTTTAGCTAAAGCAGTTTGCTCACAAAATTTTAGTAATTTTTTACCATAACCTAAATTTTTATATTTATCATGAATGGCAAAACAAGCTATTTCTATAATATCTTTATAATGATGCAAAGCGACTGTACCTATTATATTATGGTCATGCTCAATAACATAAAATGAGTCTATTTCTTTATCAATATTTTTGCTTGCTCTGTCAATTAAGATTCCTTCTTTTTCTAATGGACCAATAATATTTATTATTTGGTTAATATCTTTTATGGTTGCAGGCCTTATATCTTGGAGGGAATGTTCTGTTAAGACTGTCCCTGAACCTCTATCTGTAAATATTTCTTCTATAATAGATCCATCAACATTTCTATTTATTAAGTGAACTTTTTCAATTTTATTTTTAATAGCATACAAGCTACTTTTCATAATATTTAGGACATGATAAGAAATAAATGGAGCTCTTCCTGGGTCTTCAATATTGTCAATTAATTGCTTAGCTTTAGATGTTGTTAATTCCGGAATTAATTCCCCTCGAATATTTAGAATCCCATTAGTGTTGATATAGTAAATTAATTTCTCGGCTTTGACGGCCTGCGCAACATGGGCTGCTGTTTGTTCATAAGAAAGATTAAATATATCCCCCATTGGTGAATAACCTAGTGGAGATATAGTTACAATTTCTTTATTAATCAATTTATCTATTATTGCATTCGTATCTATTTTTCTAATTTGACCAGTAAATTCCATATCAATACCATCGATAACTCCTATAGGTCTTGCTGTAATAAAATTTCCACTAGATACTTTAATATTGCTATTTAGTAAGGGGGAATCTAATATACCTGAAGATAATGTAGCTTCAATATTTGTTTTTATTGACCCATTAACTTCCACTATGTCATTTATCATTTCTTTTTTAGTTACTCTAATATTTCTAACTAATGCAGCTTCCTTAATAGTACCTCTTAATTTATTATCAATCTGAGGCCTAATTCCATGAACTAAAATAATATTTATATTCATTGAATATAATAAATTAATATCATAAGCAATTGCTTTGAATTGATTTTCATCAAATACTTCGCCACCTAAAGCAATAACAAAAGTTTTGTTATTAAATTGATTAATAAATTTTGCAGATAGTCTAAAGTTTTGAATGAATTCTTTAGACTCAAGCGAAGAGTTCCTATAAGAAGAATCTTTATCGAAAAAGACTATTGGAGAAATATGTAATACTGAAGATAACTTTTCAAGCAAATTAAAACCTATATTTAATTCACCTCGCTCAATTCTAGATAAATTACCAGGGTCTAAGCTCGCATGCTTTGCAAGAGTTACTAGAGTCATTCCTTGTTCTTGTCGTATTTTTCTTAGGATTTGGCCTGGATTCATATTGTAATTTGTACATAAATATTTTTATTATACTAAATTATAAACTAAATAATGTAATTTATACAATATCACCATATCTATTTTGTAATATCGACAAAATAGATATAGGCGCAGTTTCTGTACGCAAAATTCTTGGCCCTATTCTGACAGGAATAAAATAATTTTTTATTGCTAATTCTAGTTCTTGATCTGAGAAGTCACCTTCTGGACCAATCAAAACCTTTATATTTTGTTCTGAATTGTAGTGAATATCATTAATTGTTTTTTTTGCAGTAGGGCTTAAAATAATTTTTAAACTACTGTCCGATGAGCTTATTTGCTCAAGATATTTATTAATATGCTCGGGCATAATAATTTTTGGAATTTTTGAACGACCACACTGTTCACAAGCTGCAATAGAAACTTGCTGCCAGTGAAATAATCTTTTTTTAATTTTATCATTTTTAATTTTTACTATACTTCTTTCACAGATTATTGGTTGAATGTTATTGATTCCTAACTCAGTTGTTTTTTGTATAATCCAATCCATTTTGTCATTTGATGTGAGCGCCTGTAAAAGAGTTACATTTAAATTTGATTCATTATTAATAATTTTCTTAGAATTAATTAAAACTTCAATATTCTTCTTATTTATATTGATAACTTGTCCATGGTAGTCAGAACCATCTCCATTAAATAAAATTAATTTATCATCATTTTTTATACGCAAGACTTTTATAGCATGATGAGCTGCAAAATCATCCATAACAATATTTTCATTAATATTTATAGGTTTGGAATGGTAAAATCTGTTCATAATCTGCAATAATTTAATTTTGTTAAGTTTAATGATACAGAATGGAGAAAAAATTTGGTTAGTTTAAATACACCATTATGTAATTTTGGTTGGAAGGCAAAAGCATTTAACTTATTAGGTGTTGACGATAAATTATGGACTCTTGATAAAGCTAAAGGTGAAAATGGGCTTTTAATAATGTTCATTTGTAATCATTGCCCTTATGTAAAGGCTATTCTTCCTCGATTAATTAATGATCTATCTGAATTGAACCAATATGGCATTAACTCAATTGCAATTTCAAGCAATGATGTAGTAAATTATCCTGAGGACTCATTTGAAGAAATGAAAAAATTATCAATTTTACAAAATTTTACCTTCCCATATGTTTACGATGAGTCTCAATCTGTTGCCAAGTCTTACAATGCGATTTGTACACCAGATTTTTTCGGTTTTAATAAAGAATTAGAGTTGCAATATCGTGGTCGATTTGATTCAACCGGAAGAAATGATAAGCCACCTAAAGACAACCAAAGAAATTTGTATGAGGCTATGAGGTTAATTTCCAGAACTCAAAAGGGTCCTAAAACTCAATTTTCAAGTATTGGTTGCTCATTAAAATGGAAAGAAGTCAATGAGAATTAAATCTTAGACATCTTGATTGAATGGCGACTTTAGTGAATAATTCTAGATTAATTGAATAAAATATAAAGAAAGCCTGATTGGCTGTATTAAAGAAATTAATTTTGGAGATTATATAATGGCTACACGACAAGATTTAGCAAATGCAATCCGAGCGCTATCAATGGATGCAGTTCAAAAAGCAAAGTCAGGACACCCAGGTGCGCCTATGGGTATGGCTGAAATTGGCGAGGTACTCTGGAATCATCATTTAAGTCATAACCCAACCAACCCTGATTGGGTTAATAGAGATCGATTTATTCTTTCAAATGGCCATGGATCAATGTTAATTTATTCACTTCTTCATCTAACTGGCTACGATCTTCCTATGAAAGAGATCGAAAGCTTTAGACAACTTCATTCTAAATGCGCAGGTCATCCAGAATATGGTTATGCACCTGGTGTTGAAACAACAACCGGTCCATTAGGCCAAGGTATTAGTAATGCAGTAGGCTTCGCAATGGCAGAAAAACTCCTAGCTAATGAGTTTAATAAACCTGGACATGATATCGTAGATCATCATACTTATGTTTTCCTCGGTGATGGCTGCTTAATGGAGGGTGTTTCTCATGAAGCATGTGCGCTTGCTGGTACTTGGGGACTGGGTAAATTAATTGCTTTTTGGGACGATAATGGTATTTCTATTGATGGACATATTGAAGGTTGGTACACCGATGATACTGCAAAAAGATTTGAATCTTACGGTTGGCATGCAATAAGAGATGTTGATGGACATAATCCCGATGCTATTGAGGCTGCTATTCAGGAAGCTAAAAAAATAACGGATAAACCTACAATGATCTGTTGTAAAACCATTATTGGTAAAGGGTCACCAAATAAATCTGGTTCACATGATTGTCATGGAGCTGCTCTTGGTGAAGATGAAGTGGCTTTAGTGAGGAAAGAAATAGGCTGGGACCATCCTCCTTTTGTTATTCCTCAGGACGTTTATGATGCTTGGAACCAAAAAGATAAAGGACAAGAAAGAGAGGCTGCATGGAACACCAAATTTGATGCATATTCTAAACAGTTTCCAGATTTAGCTTCTGAATTAAAGAGAAGAATGTCAAATGAGCTTCCAGCAAATTGGAAGAAAATTTCTGAAAGTCTTATTCAAGATGCAAACTCTAAGGCTGAAAAATCAGCAACAAGAAAAGCTTCTCAAAATGCAATTACATCCTTGGCTGAATTTTTACCAGAATTTGTTGGTGGTTCAGCGGACTTAACAGGATCAAATTTAACAAGTTGCCCAAGTTTTGAGCATGTCAGCGGTAAAAAGCCAGGAAACTATATTTCATATGGTGTTCGAGAATTTGGTATGGCAGCTATTATGAACGGATTGGCTCTTCATGGAGGTATTTTGCCTTTTGGAGGTACTTTTCATATGTTCACTGACTATATGCGAAATGGAATGAGAATGGCTGCATTAATGAAACAAAGAGTTGTTTATGTTTTAACTCATGATTCAATTGGTCAGGGAGAAGATGGTCCAACTCATCAACCAATTGAAACAACATCAGGTCTTCGCTTCATCCCAAGGATGGAAGTATGGCGCCCGTGTGATGCTACTGAAGTATCGACTGCTTGGGTTGCTGCTGTTGAAAATTTAGAAAATCCAACAAGCTTGGTTTTAAGCCGTCAAGGAACAAGTTTTATTCCTAGGACAGCATCACAAATAGCTGATATAAGAAAAGGTGGATATATTTTATCTGATAGTGATGGTAAGCCTGACGTCATAATTATTGCTACCGGCTCTGAGGTAGGCTTAGCTATGGATTCACAAGCAGCTCTTAAAGAAGGTGGGGTAAATGTTCGAGTTGTATCAATGCCTTGCACGCACGCTTTTGATCGTCAAGAAGCAAAATATCAAGATAGCGTTCTTACACCAGGAGTTAAGCGAGTCTCTATCGAAGCTGGTGTAACAGATTTTTGGAAAAAATATGTTGGTTTAGACGGTGCATCAGTAGGAATTAATACTTATGGTGAGTCTGCTCCAGGTGGAGATCTTTTTGAACATTTTGGATTTACTGTTGAGAATGTTGTTAAAACAGTAAAGTCAATTGTTTAGTATTCAGAAAGTAAATAAGATCTTTTTAATTTAAGGTTGAACCATTTTATTTATTAATGATTAAATTAAGGCATCTTTAAGGTGCCTTAATTCCTTGTGAGGAAGTTTAATGTCTATAAATATTGCTATATCTGGGTTTGGAAGAATTGGTCGGTTAGTATTGAGGGCAATATATGAATCAAAAAGAACAGATATTAAAGTGGTAGCTATTAACTGTAGCCGTGGGGATATTCAAAGTCATGCACATCTCATAAAATATGATACTGCTCATGGCCGATTTGATGGAAAAGTCGAAGTATCTGACGACCATTTTATAATTAATGGCGATAAAATTAAGTACCTTAATACAAGAAACTCAAAAGAACTCACATGGAAGAATCATAAAGTTGACGTTGTTTTAGAATGTACAGGAGCATTTAGAGGAAAAGCATCCAGTTATTTTCACATAGAACAAGGAGCTAAAAAAGTATTAATTTCAGCTCCAGGTGAGAAAGATGTTGACGCAACGATTGTCTACGGTGTTAACCATAATATTTTAAAATCCACAGATTTAGTAATTTCAAATGCATCTTGTACTACGAATGGACTTGCTCCAATCGCCAAGGTTATTCAAGATAAAATTGGAATTCAGTCAGGATTGATGAACACCATACATTCATATACAAACGATCAAGCATTATTAGATAATATTCACGTTGATATCCGCCGTGCTAGAGCTGCTGCTGCTTCAATGGTTCCATCAAAAACAGGAGCTGCTGCTGCAATAGGTTTAGTCATTCCTGAACTTAATGGCAAGTTGGATGGTGTTGCAATTCGTGTACCAACAACTAACGTTTCGTTAGTAGACCTTACATTTACTCCATCAAAAAAGACCTCTAAAGAAGAAATTAATAAAGTAATGCGAGACGCATCAAAGGGCTACCTTAAGGATATATTGATTTTTAATGATGAACCTCTTGTGTCAGTAGATTTTAATCATACAACAGCATCGAGTTATTTTGATTCAACTCTCACAAAAGTAAGTGTAGATGGCGATTTAGTTAAAGTTTTTGCTTGGTATGATAATGAATGGGGTTTTAGTTGTCGCATGCTTGATACCGCAGTTGCTATGATGAATGCAAAATAAATTGTTTTGAATATGAATCGCATAAGTGATTTTGAACTAAAAAACAAAAAGGTTTTGATAAGAGCCGACTTAAACGTTCCGATTCTATCTGGAGCAATATCCTCAGAAAATAGAATTCAAGCATCACTACCAACAATTTTGTATGCTCTAAAAGAGGGAGCAAAGGTTATGGTTACTTCGCACCTAGGTAGACCCGAAGAAGGAATTTATTCCCAAGAAAATTCCCTTGAGCCAATTGCAAAATACTTAAGCGAACATATAAATAAAACTGTTCCATTAATCAAGAATTGGGTCTACGAACCGTTTAAATTAGATTCTAGTAATCTAGTAGTGCTTGAAAACTGCAGATTTAATATTGGGGAAAAGGCTAATGATATTAGTTTGTCAAAAAAATACGCTGCACTAGCAGATATTTTTGTAATGGATGCATTCGGAACTGCCCATAGAAAACAAGCTTCTACTTATGGAGTAGCTGAATATTGTAAAGAAGTGTGTATAGGAAAATTATTCGCGAGTGAATTAGAAGCTCTTAATAAGGTACTTTCAAAACCTGAATTACCAATGTTGGCAATAGTTGGAGGTAGCAAGGTTTCCACAAAGCTAAATATTTTAGAATTATTATCTGATAAAGTTGATCAGTTAGTATTAGGCGGAGGAATTGCTAATACTTTTTTAAAGGCACAAGGAATCAATATTGGAAAATCTTTATATGAGGAAAGTTTTTTACCATCTGCAGAAAAAATAATTAAAAAGTTGGAAAAAAGAGGGGCTTCACTACCAATTATTAAAGACGTAGTTTGTGGGAAAAGATTTGATGAGAATGAAGTTGCTGTCGTTAAACACATTAGTGATGTTGAACCTGACGATATAATTTTTGATCTTGGTGAGCAGTCTATGAATTCAATAGTAGAAAAAATAAATAAAGCAAAAACAATTCTATGGAATGGGCCAATCGGTGTGTTTGAATTCAAACAATTCTCAAAGGGCACTGAGATGTTAGCTCATTCAATTGCAAATTCACCTGCATTTTCTCTAGCTGGAGGTGGAGATACTATTGCAGCTATTGAAGCTTTTGGAATGGAAAAAAATATTTCATATATCTCTACCGCTGGAGGTGCTTTTCTTGAATTTGTTGAAGGAAAGAAATTACCTGCTATCGAAATTTTAGAGAAAAGAGCCATTATATGAATGGATTAATGCATTCAAACCTTTCAAGTCTTAAGTTGTTAAATCAAGGGAAAGTAAGAGATATCTATGATATCAGTGCAGAGAAAATGTTAATCGTTACTACAGACCGTTTGTCAGCATTTGATGTCGTTATGAATCAACCAATACCTTCGAAGGGAGAAGTTTTAACTAAAATGGCTAATTTTTGGTTTAATAAGATAGACAAAATTGTACCTAGCCATTTAACTTATGAAGACCCTCATAGCTTTGTAAGCAAAGAAGACTTCAATAAAGTAAGTGGTAGGTCAATAGTAGTTAATAAATTAAAGCCGTTACCTATTGAGGCAATTATAAGGGGATACATTATAGGTAGTGGTTGGAAAGACTACCAAAAAAATAATTCAATTTGTGGTATTAAATTACCTCAAGGTTTAGAATTAGCCGACCAACTTGCAGAGCCTATTTTTACTCCATCAAGTAAAGCTCAGGTTGGAGACCATGACGAAAATATTTCATTAAGAGATTGCGAGAATTTAATAGGCAAAGAACTTACTGAACAAGTAATCAGCATAAGCCTAAAAATTTATAATTTTGCATTTGATTATGCTTACGAAAAAAATATTATTATCGCTGATACTAAATTTGAGTTTGGCGTTGATAGCTCAGGAAAAATTCATATTATAGATGAGGTTTTAACTCCAGATTCATCACGATTTTGGCCTAAAGAAAGTTATCAAGTTGGTATTTCACCTCCAAGCTATGATAAACAATTTATTAGGGATTGGCTTGAAACTATGAATTGGAATAAAACTGCACCTCCACCTGATTTACCTGAGGAAGTTATTGAAAATACAAGTCAAAAGTACCGAGATGTATTCACTAAATTAACAGGTAGCTTAATATAAAAAATCCCCCCGCAGAAGCGGGGGTTTTTTAATTAGTTATCTTTTATACGATTGGTAAGATTGGTACAATTAATAGTGCGACAATATTAATAATCTTAATAAGAGGATTAATTGCTGGTCCTGCTGTATCTTTATAAGGATCCCCTACAGTGTCACCAGTAACTGATGCTTTATGAGCTTCAGAACCTTTACCACCATGATGACCATCTTCAATATGCTTTTTAGCATTATCCCAAGCCCCGCCACCAGTACACATTGATATTGCTACAAATAACCCAGTAATAATTGTTCCCATTAGCAAGCCACCTAATGCCTGAGCACCTAAGAAATATCCAACTAAAACAGGAACTGCTACAGGCAGAATTGAAGGTATTACCATTTCTTTAATTGCTGATGCAGTTAATAGATCCACTGCTTTAGCATAGTCAGGTTTACCTTTGCCAGTCATTATGCCTTTAATTGTTTTGAATTGACGTCTAACTTCCTCCACAACTGATGCTGCAGCTCTTCCAACAGCCTCCATAGCCATCGCAGCGAATAAAAATGGTATTAAACCGCCAATAAATAAACCGATAATAACCATTGGCTCACTTAGGTTAAAGGTTATGCTATGACCATATTCGGTTAATTTATGAGTGTAATCAGCAAACAATACCAATGCAGCAAGACCTGCTGAACCAATAGCATAGCCTTTAGTAACTGCTTTAGTTGTGTTCCCTACTGCATCAAGAGGGTCAGTTATATCCCTTACTTTTTGTGGTAAACCTGCCATTTCTGCAATGCCGCCTGCATTATCTGTAATTGGACCATATGCATCAAGGGCTACAATAATTCCAGCCATACTTAGCATTGCTGTAGCTGCAATTGCAATCCCATAAAGACCAGCTAAATCATAAGAAAAGAAAATTGCAGCACAAACTGATAAAACAGGTAGTGCTGTTGACTTCATCGACACACCTATACCAGCAATTATATTAGTTGCATGCCCTGTTTCAGATGCTTTAGCAATATGTTGAACTGGTTTATATTCTGTACCAGTGTAATACTCTGTAATGAGAACTAAAAGAGCAGTAAGAATAAGTCCTACTACAGCAGAACTAAATAAATTTATTGCAGAAAATGTGATTCCATTTGAATAAGTAATACCTTCTGGGAACATATCAACAGTTACATAATAAAATGCTACTGCCGAAAGAACACCTGCAATTGCAAGACCCCTGTAAAGTGCAGGCATTACATTAGTCATTTTAGAGTTAGCTTTAACAAAGAAACATCCAATAATTGAGGCTACAATTGAAACAGCGCCAAGCATTAACGGATAAAGAATACCTTTTGTAGCGTCAGCAACCATAAGAGCACCCAGAACCATTGTAGCAATAATAGTAACTGCATAAGTTTCAAAAAGATCTGCTGCCATACCAGCACAATCACCAACATTATCACCAACATTATCTGCAATTACTGCAGGATTTCTTGGATCATCCTCAGGAATTCCTGCCTCAACTTTTCCTACTAGATCGGCACCTACATCTGCACCTTTGGTAAAGATACCCCCACCAAGTCTTGCAAAAATAGAAATAAGTGAAGAACCAAATGCTAAACCAATTAATGGATTTAAATCCTTAGTAGATATTAGAGAATCACCACCAAGATAGGCAAAAAAACCAGCAACTCCTAAAAGACCTAATCCAACAACAAGCATACCGGTAATTGCACCTCCCTTAAAAGCAACATCAAATGCTTGAGGTAATCCTTTTGTAGCTGCTTGAGCAGTTTTTACATTTGCTCTAACTGAAACATTCATCCCAATAAAACCACATAAACCAGATAAAATAGCCCCGACTAAAAAACCAATTGCAGTATTACAATCAATAAAATAATATATTAGAAAAGTTAAAATAACTCCAACAATAGCAATTGTTTTATATTGTCTAGCTAGATAGGCTGACGCTCCATTTTGAATTGCACCTGCAATCTCTTTCATTTTGCTATTACCTGAAGGCAAGCTAACAATCCATTTAGACATTATTGCACCGTAAAGTACGGCAAGTATTCCTGCTGCTATAGCGATATTAATTACTGACATTGCTTCCCCCAGATAATGATTGAAATCAAGTCTTGTATAAGACTTAAAAAATTAATGCGTAATTATCACATTTTTTAATATATATCACAATGAAATAAGCTTAAAAATTATTAAATACTTGATTATTACAAACTAAATTTAATTTAATAACATTAATAAACCTATAATCAGTAACATAAATGAAAATAATCTTTTAACATTTGCATCAGAAATTTTTAGTAGCCAATTTGCTGAAATTTTCACAAGTATTAAACTTGGAAGAGTGAGAAATAAAATAGCCGGTAAATAAATAAATCCAAACGTAGAATTTTTTACTGAAACAGAATCTATAGAGCCAATAAAAATACTAATTGAAGCTGTTAGACCAATTATAAAACCTAACGCACTCGAAGTTCCGATAGCCAATTTAGCGGTCATATTTTTTTTAATTAAGTATGGAACGAATAAAGTTGCGCCACCAATACCTACTAGGCCAGAAATGATAGAAAAGAAGAATCCTACTACGTTACAAAAAAAGTTATTTGGGAGCGATGATTTATTTGAGTTTATTTTATGAGTATAGGTTTTATAAGCAATAAAAAATGTATAAATGATAAAGAAATTTTTAAGTATTTGACCTGGTAACATTTTAATAATATAGCCAACTAATAAAGCCCCAAGCGTTACCCCAATTATAAATTTGTAGATAACACTGTAATTAACATTTTTATTTTGTGTATGAGCATAAGTAGCCATTGCACCAGTTAATACCATTGAAGCTAA
>JAOHSH010000001.1 GCA_028122555.1 Methylophilaceae bacterium | reverse complement strand
CAAACAAACTAAGCAAGAATACAAAATTTCATCGCTCTCTTGAAGCATTTTCAGATTGCGTTTAATTTAAGGTCCTTGAAAACATTCTAAAGCAAAGCTGATAGCAAAGCATTGCAAGCTCAGGGTCATATCTATCTCCCTCATCTCTCATAAAAGCATGTTGTGCATTAAATTCATGCCAGCTGAATACGATATCAGTTTCCAATAGTTTTTGGTGTATTTGATTTCTAGCATCTGTTGGTATATGAGTATCTTGTTTACCCCAAATCATTAATAATTCACCTTTAATATCTAATAAACGATCCATACTATGTTGATTAGCTTTATTAGGAATAGTGTTAGTATGCAAATCTGTTGCGTAGAAACAAGCAGTTGATTTAACCTCAGAATTCAATGCTGCACGAAAGGCTAAATGTCCACCAATACAAAAGCCCATGGCACCAATTTTATTATTTGCCCAAGTTTGCTTTTTAACCCATTCAATCATAGCTTGGTTGTCACTATCATAAGCTTGAGCATCTTTAGATTCCTTGTCAGCATTTCCTTTTTTTCTTCCGGCGTCATCGTATTCTAGGACGGTCCCTATAGGATTTAATTCATGAAATACTTCTGGAACTAAAACTACATACCCTTGGCTGGCAACTATTTTAGCAGCTCTTTCAATAGGACCTGTTTGATGAAATATCTCTGAATAAAACAATATTACTGGGAATTTTCCAGGCTTGGATGGCCTATGAATATAAGTCCTCATTTTTCCTGTTGGAGTATCAAGATCAATGGACTCTGATTGAATTAACATATTTTACCTTTAATTATTTAAAGGCTTATTCTACTTTATATTTATTAGAATCTAAACGGTCTATTTATTAATAATCTGTGCTTCTACCAGTAGAATAATTGTTTGGGATATCATTTTGCCATTCTCCACATTTTTCGCATTGATGATCTTGCATAGTTGGGCAAAAATGAAGTTCAGAACTTTTACAAGCCCGACATTTTATGGCATCTTTTTTTTTATGAAGCTCAACTGCTACTTTTGAGCTTCCTAATCCATATTTATTATCCATACCACTCCTAATGGTTTGGTTAATGCTTAATATAAATTTACTCCAACTTAATCAATGAATCAACTTTATTCAGCATCTTTTTTTTCTACACATTCTTTGTATAAAACTTCTTTTTCATTTTTAATTTGAGTTTTTTCAGCAGATATTTCTAAGGTAGTAATATCATTAGTATATTTACTTATAGATTCATCTACTTGATTTAGTTTAAATTCTCGGTTCGGGAAAATAATCCAAACAGATTTTTTTTCATTTAAATATATTAAGAAAAATGTTTTTTTCTTCTCACAATTATATTCAACAGAATTTTCAGGGCGAATAGATTTTTCTTCACTTTCTTCGGAAAATATTTTAGATAAGTTACCAATTTTTGGTACTTTATCAAAAGAACATGCGGAAAGGCTTCCAATTAAAAATAATAAACAGAATTTAAGTTTCATTTTTTTGATCAATTAACGAGTTATCTAGTTCTAATACTCTAGTCTTATAATAACTTTCATCGTCTTTTTGATTTTCTTTGATAGATATTTTATACAAGTAAAGATAAGCTAAGGCATGTTTATTATTTTCTTTGATTACTTTTTTTAATATATTCTTGGCAGAAACTAACTCTCCTAATTGATATAATGCTAAGGCATGATGATATTGTGCTTCAATTTCTTTAGGCAACTCTTGTATCCATTCCGAAGTAATTTTTTTAAGTATCCCCCATGATTTTGTTTTTATAGGCCCTATAACTTGCATAAAATAGGGCTGCTCTTTACTTGGTGCGTCCCAGAAAGGTAATTCTGGTTGCTTTGTAACAGAAGATTCTTTACCGTCAGCTAGTATTTTTTTTACAATCTCAACTGGCATACTATAATAAAAAGCTGTATTTCCAGCAGTTTTAAAAGTTGTTATAGCTAATAACTCACCTTTATAGTTAAAAAGTCCTCCACCACTAGCTCCCATAGCAAACCAAGCTGATGATTGAATTACTTTAAAATCGTTTAGTTGATGAATGCCTTTTACGCGACCAAATGATGTATGAGGTTTAACTGTATTACCACCGTAACTTTTACCAAAAACTTTTGTTTCATATTCTAAAGATTCGTTTGAAGAAAGTTTAACTGGATCAAGTTCTAGGTATTTAAATTTTAAAATACATACATCATTTTTCCAATCTGCAATTATTGCATGTGGAATATAACTCTTACCATATTTGTTAACATTGATTCCTTGAGCATCGGCAATAACATGACAATTGGTTACAATATGATCTTTCTTAACTACGACACCAGAACCAACACCATGATTACCTTCTTTATTTGATACGTTGACTTTAACCACCGATCTATTTAATTGAAATAATAATTCTGGGGAAGGAGTTGCAGTTAAACTTAAAGAAAAGAATAAAAGAAGAAATAAAATTTTTTTCATATGACCTATTAGCTTTAATTAGAATTGGAGTAATAGAGTCTAAATTACCACCTTAGTTCATATTAAACTAACCACATTTACTTTCGCCGCAGTTTAAGCAAGTCAAACAACCGTCCATCATGATGGCGGCTTTAACATTACACTTTTTACATAATTGTGAACTATTAGGAAATCCAGTATCTGAATCTATTTCATCTGGATTTTCTTTAATAAAGTTTGCTTTTTTTTCATTAATTAAATTTTGTTGGTGTTTATCTGGTACTTGTTGTTTTAACATACCAATATTAATTAAATGTTGTTCAACAACTTGACCTAATTCAGCTACTAAACTTGGAACATATCTGCCACCTTTTTTATAGTAGCCACCATTTGGGTCGAATACACTTTCTAATTCTTCAACTAGAAAAGTTATATCCCCACCTTTTCTAAAAACCGCAGACATGACTCTTGTTAGAGCAACTATCCATTGAAAATGCTCCATATTTTTAGAATTAACAAATATTTCAAATGGTCTTCGGTGCTCTTGTTCAGTACCTTCATTCATTAAAACATCATTGATAGTAATATAAAGCGCATGCTCAGTTACAGGAGTTTTAACTTTATAAGTTGACCCAGTAATTTGATCTGGTCTACTTAATGGATCCCCTAGTTGGAATATTTCCGCTGGCTCTACTTTTTCTTCTACTTCTGAATCTTTATCAATAACAGTATAAGCTACAATTTTTTTGTCAATTTTTAATGCCATTTTAATTAATCCTTAGAATTTTCCGTAGTAGCCTTCTTTCAAAGCATCATACAAGTTTGCTGCTGAATGCATCTCTCCATCATATTCAATTTCTTCATTTCCTTTTGCTTCAATTGTTGCACCATCGTCTAAAGTAAATTGATATGTTGTTTCTTCTAAATCTTTTTCAGTTACTAAAACGCCTTGGAATGCTTCAGGATTAAATCTAAAAGTTGTGCAGCCTTTTAGCCCCTTTTCATATGCATACAAGTATATATTTTTAAAATCTTCGTAATCGTAGTCAGTAGGTACATTTATTGTTTTGGAAATTGAGCTATCAATCCATTTTTGAGAAGCTGCTTGTATATCAACATGAGCTTTTGCTTTAATTGTAGATGAATCAATAAAATATTCTGGTAAAACTTCACCTTCTTTCTCTGAAAATGGCATAGCTTTTTGATTTATAAGATGACGGTATGCTAAAAGCTCAAAAGAAAACACATCTACTTTCTCTTTACTTTTTTTTCCTTCCCTAATTACGTTTCGGCTATAGTGGTGTGCAAAAGATGGCTCAATACCATTACTTGCATTATTTGCAAGTGAAAGAGAGATAGTTCCAGTTGGAGCAATTGAACTATGATGTGTAAATCGAATTCCAGAGGCTGCAATCTGATCTTGAAGTTTTTTTGGAAATTGTTGCATATAGCGGCTATATTTACCTAAAAGTACTTTACCCTTCACTTTGCTACCAATCTTATACCCATCTTTTTTCATTTCAGGGCGCATTACTAACATCTCGGCATTAACTTCAAAGTCTTCATCCATTATTGGAGCTGGACCTTTTTCTTTTGCTAATTCAATTCCAACTTCCCAACCTACCTGAGCTAAAACCTTTGTTACTTCTTCTGTAAATTTTATTGAATCACTATCTCCATAAACCATTTTCATCATACTCAGAGAAGATCCTAAGCCTAGATATCCCATGCCATGTCGTCTCTTTCTAGCAATTTCATCTCTTTGTTTTCCAAGAGGTAATCCATTTACTTCTACAACATTATCAAGCATCCTAGTAAAAGTACTTACTACTTTTTTATATTTATCCCAGTCAAAATATGCTTCATCACTAAATGGATGTTTCACGAATTTAGTTAAATTAATTGATCCTAAAAGACATGCGCCATATGGAGGTAAAGGCTGTTCACCGCAGGGATTTGTAGCTCTTATATTTTCACAAAACCAATTATTATTCATTTCGTTAACACGATCAACAAGAATAAATCCTGGCTCGGCATAATCATAAGTAGAAGACATGATGATATCCCAAACACGTTGAGCTTTAATGGTTTTGTAAACACGACAAGCAACTTTTCCTGCATCAGGACCTTTCTTTTGAGTTAAATATCTTCCTTTCACAGGCCAGTCTTTCCATACCACTTTTTTGCTATCTGTTAAATCTAATTCATCTTCTTTAGCTTCTTTTTCTGTTACTGGAAAAGCAAGTTGCCAGTCTGAATTTGACTTAACTGCTTCCATGAAATCTTTTGTAATTAAACAGGATAAATTGAATTGTCTAAGACGACCATCTTCCCTTTTTGCTTTAATAAAATCAGTGACATCAGGATGTGCTATATCAAATGTTGCCATTTGAGCTCCTCGTCGTCCCCCGGCACTAGATACAGTGAAGCACATACGATCATATATATCCATAAATGAAAGAGGGCCACTCGTATAAGCCCCTGCTCCAGCTACAAAAGCTCCTTTTGGCCTTAAAGTAGAGTATTCATATCCAATTCCACAACCTGCCTTTAATGTTAGTCCTGCTTCATGAACTTTATCTAAAATATCTGTCATGCTATCTTCAATTATTCCAGATACAGTACAATTAATTGTGCTTGTTGCTGGTTTATGTTCTAGCGCGCCTGCATTTGAAGTTATTCTTCCAGCAGGAATTGCACCATTCTGTAAGGCCCATAAAAATTCTTTGTGCCACAATTCTCTTTTTTCAGGTTTTTCTACATCTGCTAAAGCTTTAGCTACTCTTCCATAAGTCTCGTTTATATCTTTGTCAACAAAGTCACCTTTTTTTGATTTTAGCCTATATTTTTTATCCCAAATATCTTCTGAGACAGATTGAAAAGGTATATTTATTTCTTCAGATTCTTCTTGAGTAGACTCTGATGGAACTGCCTTGAGCATGAATTTCCCCTATATTTATTGCTATTTTGAGCATTATTTACCAAAAAAAAGCTTTAAAATAAAACCACAACATATTGTGCCAATGAAAAAAATTTTAACATCTGATGGTGTTTGGTCAAGAGTTATTTTGATAAATATGGTAATTTTTTGTACTAATTTTGTACAAACTTTCTAGAAGCCTTTTAAAAGCAATTATTTAGTGAAAATAAAAAATATAAATAAATTTCACATTGTGAGAAAATTACAAAATGTATTCATTTATTTATGAAATTATTATTATTTGCCTAATCCCTTTTGCTTTGGTAAAACTTTTTTATCGTGGCTTATTAAATTTTAATCAATTGAAATATTTCAATGAACATTTTGCTATATATTCAAAAGATAAAAGATCTTTATGGAAATCTAGACAAACAGTTTGGCTTCATTGTGTCTCTGTTGGTGAAACTAAAGCTGTCTTTAATCTTATTCAGATTTTATTAAAAAAGCACCCTAAAACATATTTCCTTATTAGTCATGGCACATTAACAGGAAGAAATACTAAATTACCTAATAGCCCAAGAATTCATAGAACTTACCTCCCTTATGATACTAGTGGAGCTGGTAAAAGATTTTTATCTTATTTTCAACCTAAAATAGGTTTAATTCTTGAAACAGAGCTGTGGTTTAATTTAATAAATCAATGCAGATTACATCAAGTTCCATTACATTTGATTAATGCACGCCTATCAAAACGATCTTTAAACAAATATTTACCTTTTAGAAAATTTACAAATAACAGATTGTCACAATTTAACGCAATATTTGTTAGATCTAAACAAGATTTAGATAATTTCACGCAACTTACTGATGCTAATTTGCAGATAATGGGTAATATTAAATTTGAATCTAGGCCTCCTAAAGGTAATCGAGAGAAAATTAATCAATTAAGAAAGAAATTAAGAATAACTAATCAATTCGTTCTAGTAGCAGGAAGTACAAGGCCCGGAGAAGAGAAAATTCTTTTAGAACTTGTAAAAAAAATAAATCATAAAGACCTAATTTTGGTAATAGCTCCTAGACATCCAGAAAGATTTATTGAAGTAGAGAAAATTTTTCAGGCACAGAATCTAAAAATTATAAAAAAGAGCAAATTAGCTAGGTTAAATAAAGCTCCAAAATATATTTTGGTAGACACAATGGGTGACTTGTATGAAATCTACGGGATAGCAAGTTTAGCCGTTATGGGAGGAAGTATTTTAGATTATGGTGGACAAAATCCTATTGAACCTATGAGTTTAAATATACAAACTGCAGTTGGCCCCTCCATTTATAATTTTAAAGATTTGGTAAATGATGCTATAAAAAGTAAAGCAATATTTAGTTTTCAAGATATTGAAGAATTGGAGCAAATTATAAAAAGTTTATTAGTTGAGAAAAAAATTAACCAAGACATACTTAGTAATGCCCGAGAATATTTAAAAAAATCATCTGGAAGTACAGAGAAGGTTGTTAGATTAATTAATCAATATCTTTGATTAATGGCGCAATTTTCTTAAAAGCCTCATGTTCAGATGTTTTCATCCATTCAAATACAACTGATTCTGTATTAGTGATGAAACATCCTGCTTCACGAAGTCTTTGAAGAGCATTTTGTTTATTTTGAATATTTCTTGAAACTACCGCATCTTCAATAATAAAAACATCTTTACCTGAATTAATAAGACCTATAGCCGTTTGTAACACACATATATGAGTCTCCATACCCAATAAAAATATTTGAGGACGAGTTTTTATTAAGTACCTAAGAAAAATGGGTTCTTCAGTACATGCAAAAACATTTTTCTCAACAAATTTTGCTTCAGATAAGAAGGGGATCATTTTACTTAATGTAGGTCCTAATCCTTTAGGATATTGTTCTGTACAAATTTGTGGAACGCCTAATTCATTGGCTACAGTTATTAGTAATTCAGAGCGTTTAATAATTTTGTTAATAACTTCTTTAGGCATCACTATTGATAATTTTTCCTGCATATCGATTATGACTAATTGGCTTTTTTCTGAAAGTGCAATCATTCTTGGTTAACCATTAAGTATTGATTAATTTCGTTTAAATCTTCAATTGATAACATTCCAACTGATAATTTTAAATTTATATAATTCATTATGTAATTATAGCGTGATTCCAATATATTCAATTTGGCATTGAATAATATTTGTTGAGAATCTAAGACTTCGACACTATTTCTTAAGCCTTCTTGGAAGCCTAATTTTGTTGATTCTAATTGAAGTGTTGCTGCTTTCATAGCTTGTTGATAAGCTGATATTTCAGAAAAATTAGTTTGTAAGCTTAAATAATAGTCTCTCACTTTAAGTTCAACCCCTCTTCTGAGATATTCTACATCCTGTTCTAGTTTACTTTTAAGTAAAACTGCTTCTGTAACTCTTGAACTTGTCATTCCACCTGAAAAAATTGGAATACTAATTTCAATTCCAATGGCATCAGAATAACTTCTTACCCCTTCATTTTCAGTCGCGCCATAAGGATAGCCCCCTTTATCCCAATTTCTTGATCTAGAGGCAATAGCGTCTACAGTTGGGTAATGATCTGAACGTCTAGCATCAATTTCTCGAGATGCAATTTTGATTTCATCTTTTTTTATTTGAAGTTCTAGATTATTTTCTTCAGCTATTAAAATCCAATCGTCTGCTAAGTTATCCATTTTTGTGAACGTAATAATAGGATTTAATGGAGTAAGCTTACCAGGCAGTTTGCCTGTGACTACTTGAATTTCTCTCTTTTTTATTTTTAATTTTTGTATAGCACTTATCTGTTGAGCTTTTATAAGGGCTATTTTTGTTTTTGCTTCATTTATATCTGTAATTGAAATTAAACCAGCTTCAAACTGTGCTTCAGCTTTTAATAATTGTTCTTTAATAGAGGCTCTTTGATATTGAAAAAGATCTACCTGGTCTTTTGCTAATAATGTCTCAAAATAAGCTTTTGAAATTCGAAAAATTAAATCTTGTTGAGTTTTAATAAGTTGTTTATCTGAAAGATTTATTTGAGTTAAGATTTTTTTGTATTGAGCATATGCAGAATAGTTAAATAAGGGCTGTTTAACAGTAACACCATAATCATATGAATCATAATTTGTTTTTTTACCAGATAATAAATCATTACTTGGAAGAGATGAGGTTAAAAACTTTCTTTCTTTATCCTGTTTGTCAAAACTTGCACTCATGGAAATACTCGGTAGGAATAAAGATTTTCCTTGCTTAATTAATTCTCTAGTTGCTTCATTCTGAAATCTTGCAGAAGATAATAAAGAGTCATTTCTTAATGCTTCTTCATAAAGCGATAGTAAATCTGCTCTCTCTTGACCATGAAGAATTGGACTAGATAGCCCGATAATAAAACAGAAAGCTAAAAGAAAGGGCTGTAATATAATTTTTACATTAAAAATAATTTTCATTGAAATTAAATATATATTTATTTAATAAAGATTTTTTTTGAAGTTTGTTGGAGTTAATATTATTAATAAGGTTCGTCTTCATAATTTAATTATATATTAGAGGGGCAAACTAATTATTAATATTTATTTAATATAGATACATCTATGCTTGCACATTTGTACATATTCGAATAATCTATAAAGCTACTGCTAGGGGTCTATTAAAGAAAAAAAATAATAGTGAGAAATACCCTTCGAACCTGATGTGGTTAATACCGCCGTAGGGAAAGCATTTTAATATGCTCCTTACGTTCAAATAGGAGCTCTAAATGAATGCGCCAGATAAAACACTTAAAAAAAGTATTGATCAATTTATAGGAAAAGACGCCCAGCTAGACAAGGATGCGTTAAAGCCGTTTTCTAATTCTAGAAAAGTCTACATTCAAGGATCCACTCCAGATATTCAGGTTCCTTTTAGGGAGATTAGTATTTCAGACACACCGTCAGAATTTGGGGCAGAGAAAAATATGCCTGTTTTAGTATATGACACATCTGGACCTTATACAGACCCTAAATATAATATTAATATACAAAATGGTTTGCCACCTTTAAGAAATAAATGGATTGAAAATCGAAAAGATACGGAAACATTAGAAGGACCTACATCAGTTTATGGTCAGCAAAGAAAAAAGGACCCAGAGTTAGAAAAAATGCGTTTTAATCTTTTACGCAAACCAAAAAGAGCAAGTTTAGGTAGAAATGTTTCACAGATGCACTATGCTAAAAAAGGGATTATTACCCCAGAGATGGAATATATTGCTATTAGAGAAAATCAGCGAAGAGAAGGATTATCAGATGTTATTCAAGAGCAACATGAGGGTGTAAATCATGGGGCACAAATTCCAAAAAAAATTACACCTGAGTTTGTTAGGGATGAAGTTGCTAAGGGCCGTGCAATTATTCCTGCTAATATTAATCACCCCGAAACTGAACCTATGATTATTGGACGAAATTTTTTAGTTAAAATAAATGCCAATATTGGTAATTCAGCACTAGGATCAAGCATCAGTGAGGAAGTTGAAAAAATGGTTTGGGGGACTAGATGGGGGGCCGATAATGTTATGGATCTTTCAACTGGAAAGAATATTCATGAAACACGTGAATGGATTATAAGAAATAGTCCTGTGCCTATCGGAACTGTTCCTATCTATCAAGCATTGGAAAAGGTAAATGGTAAGGCTGAAGATTTAACCTGGGAAATATTTAAAGATACTCTTATCGAGCAAGCTGAGCAAGGCGTAGATTACTTTACTATACATGCAGGAGTGAGATTAGCTTATATTCCAATGACAGCAAAAAGAATGACAGGAATTGTAAGTCGTGGAGGTTCTATTATGGCTAGTTGGTGTCTTGCGCATCACGAGGAATCTTTTTTGTATACACATTTCGAAGAAATATGTGAAATTATGAAAGCTTATGATGTAAGTTTTAGCTTGGGAGATGGTTTACGTCCAGGATCAATTTATGATGCAAATGATGAAGCTCAATTTGCTGAATTAAAGACTTTAGGTGAGCTGACTAAGATTGCATGGAAACATGATGTACAAGTAATGATTGAGGGACCAGGACATGTGCCAATGCATCTTATAAAAGAAAATATGGATTTACAATTAGAGCATTGCGATGAAGCACCTTTTTATACTCTTGGCCCTTTGACTACTGATATTGCTCCTGGATATGATCATATTACTTCTGGTATTGGAGCTGCTATGATTGGTTGGTATGGTTGTGCTATGTTGTGCTACGTAACACCTAAAGAGCATCTAGGTCTTCCAGAAAAAGAAGATGTACGTGTTGGAATTATTACTTATAAAATTGCTGCACATGCTGCTGATCTGGGTAAAGGGCATCCAGGGGCGCAAATTAGGGATAATGCTTTATCCAAGGCTCGATTTGAATTCAGATGGAATGATCAATTTAATCTTGGTCTGGATCCAGAAAAAGCAAAAGAATTTCACGATGAAACATTGCCACAAGAGGGCGCAAAACAAGCACATTTTTGTTCTATGTGTGGACCACATTTTTGTTCTATGAAAATATCACAAGATGTAAGAGATTATGCAAATAAAAAAGGAGTTACTGAACAACAAGCTCTTCAAGAAGGAATGCAAGAAAAAGCAATCGAGTTTGTAAAAAAAGGCTCAAAAGTTTATCAAAAAGTATAATTAGAAAATGGATTTTTATATTTTATGGGTTGCTTTTTTATTAGGTATTGTAGAGGGGGTAACAGAATTTCTTCCAGTAAGCTCTACTGGCCACCTGATAATTGGTGCTGAACTTTTAGGTTATAAAAGCCCTTCAAGTAAAGTTTTTGAAATTTTTATTCAACTTGGAGCAATTTTTGCAGTAATGGTTGAATATAGAAAAAAGCTGTTATCTACATTCATTGGTATTAGAACAGATAAAATTGCCCAAAATTTTTTTACTAATCTAGTAATTGCTTTTATTCCTGCAGCAATTTTAGGATTTTTTTTCCATAGCTTTATTAAGCTTTATTTATTTTCTCCTGTAGTAGTTGGAATTGCTTTAGTGATTGGTGGAATAATTATGATAATTATCGAAAAGAAATTATCAATTAGATCTAAAACTAATATTGATAAAATAAGTAAACGACAATCTCTTATGATTGGACTAGCTCAATGTTTTGCTCTAATTCCAGGAGTATCAAGAGCAGCTTCAACAATAATGGGTGGGCTCATAGCTGGTTTGGATAGGAAGACTGCTACAGAATTTTCATTCTTTTTAGCTATTCCTATTATTTTTGCTGCTTCTATTTTTGATTTAGCAACAAATATTAATATTTTAAGTAAAAATGATTTACCAATATTTGCTGTGGGTTTCATAACTGCATTTTTTAGTTCATATTTGATTATTAAAATTTTTATTCAATTCGTAGCTCATAATACATTTATTGGGTTTGGTTGGTATAGAATTATTGTTGGACTTATCACTATTTATTATTTTCTGTAAAGTATATTTATGAAAGATTATAAAAATTTAATTCCAATCCTTAAAAAAATTGTTCAGCTTTCAAAAAAACAACCAATGCCTATTGAAAAAGCCCTTGCAGAATTGGATCATTTTGGATTTTCTCTCATTGCTTTAATTCTAGTACTTCCTTTTATGCAGCCTTTTCCAGTTGGTCCTCTAAGTGTTATTGGGGGATTAACTATTGCAGCTTTGGGGCTCCAACTATTAAAAAAGAAAGCATTTCCAACTTTGCCAAAAAGACTTTTAGTAATTACCCCAAGTAGTAAGAGCTGGGTATGGATAACTAATGTTTGTATTTTTATAATTTATTGGTCAAAAAAAATTACTAAAAATAGGCTAAATTGGTTTGTTTCGGATGGTATTGGATTAAGGTTTGAGGGTGGAATTTTTATTTTAGGTGGTTTATTGATGGCAATACCATTTGCCATGTTGTTGCCTCTTAACAATTTTTTTCCTGGCCTTGCGATATTATTTATAACAATCGCTCAATTTGAAAAAGATGGATTTTTTGTTTTAGTAGCAATCTTTTGGTTATTTTTTACAATTATTTATTTTAGTTTATTCATGTATGGATTATATTACCTTGGAGCAGAAGGAATGCAGCACTTACCAGATTGGCTATCAGGTTTTAATCAATGAGCCTAGTCTCTGAACAACTTATCCCATGGCAAAAAAAATTTGGTAGAAATAATTTACCATGGCAAAACACAAAAAATCCTTATTCAATTTGGATCTCTGAAATTATGTTACAGCAGACCCAAGTTAAAACGGTTTTATCTTATTATCAAAAATTTATGATTGCTTTTCCAAATGTTAAAACTTTAGCTTTAGCTGATGAGGACTCAGTAATGAAATTGTGGAGTGGATTAGGTTACTACGCCAGAGCTAGAAATTTACATGAAAGCGCTAAAATAATTTATAAAAAATTTAATGGAGAATTTCCATCTAGTTTAATAGATCTATTATCATTACCAGGAATAGGAAGATCTTCTGCAGGTGCAATTTGTTCTTTTGCATATAATCAGAAAACCCCAATATTGGATGGCAATGTTAAGAGAGTATTTGCTAGGTTTTATGGCATTAAAGATTGGACAGGTATCTTGTCAGTAGAAAGAAAGTTATGGAATTTAGCAGAATTAAATTTACCAGAAAATAAAATTGATAAATATAATCAAGCTCTGATGGATCTGGGAGCTACTTTATGTATTAAAAAAGAACCACATTGTTATAAATGTCCTATTAGTAAAACTTGCAAAAGCTTCATATATAAATGGACTGATATTATCCCAGCAACGAAACCAAAAAGAGATAAGCCAACGCAAAAATCTTATTTTTATATTTTTCAATGTAATACAAAAATCTTATTTATTAAGAAACCAAAAAAAGGTATATGGGGAGGTCTTTGGTCGTTCCCAGAATTTAAAGAAAAGTTAGACATTGAGAAATGGATTTATAACGAACTTAATTTTAAAAGTTTTAGTCTTTTAAGTGCTGGAATTATAACTTCAGCTTTTACTCATTATAATCTTGAAATGAATTATCAATATTTAGAATTAAAAGAGCCAAGAGGCAAAAACAATCTTAATGGTAGTTCATGGCATGAAAATGATCAAATTGATAATGGAGCTTATCCAGCACCGGTAAAAAAATTAGTAAAAAAATTATTGAAAGATCGTACAATTTAATAAATTGTTTATTTTAGGGGTTGCGAGTGTCGGAATTAAAGGGCATGATTCGATTTAATTTATAAATTTCAACAGTAAGGAATAAAATTATGAAAAAATTTTTTGATCCTATTGCGAGGGTTCTATTATCATTGATATTTTTTATCTCAGTTTTATTTATTTTGAGTAATATAGTTAGTACCCCAAGTGGCTATGGTAATTATCAAGATATGTTAGGAGCTAGAGGCTTACCAGGTATTTTTGCTCCATTAAGTATTTTAATCCAATTAGTTGCAGGGTTTACTTTAATTATTGGGTACAAAATAAAAGTTACAGCTTATATCTTAGCTGCTTACTCATTTATTTGGTCAATTGTATATTTACTGAATGCATTCAGCGGTCAACCCCATCTTCTATTAATGGCTCTTCAATACTTGACCATAACAGGGGGTCTTTTTTATATGGGAGTTCATCCCGCTACTGGATATAGTATTGATAATTTGAAAAAATAAAGCTATTTTAAAGGCTTTATTTTATTCCCATTCTAGTTGTGGGTATATTTGATTTATATTTCTAGCATTTTGAACATCAAATAATTCCCACTTCTCTGCTTCGGACTGAGCTATAGTTTCTATAGCTTCTTGAAGGCCCAGATCATCTTCAATTGCTTGCCTTATTCCATCCCTCAAAGTTACAAAATAATTTTTATGTTTCTTAAAAGCTGCTTTCCAGTTCTTTGTTGGAGTTCCATGTCCCGGGATAACAAGTTTAATATTTAGTGACATAAATTGGTCCAGAATATCAATAAAGCCATTTATATCTCCGTCAACTACCGGAGTTCGTTCAATAAATAATAAATCACCAGCCCAAAAGGTTCCAGTTGATAAGTCCTCAATAGTAATATCATTATTTGTATGAGCAGTGGAGTAGGCACTTATTTTTATTTCTCTTTCACCTAAATCTAAAATCATACTTTTATTAGCCTTGATTAAAATTGAAGGTGGAATTTGGATGGTTTTCTCAACTGGGATATTTAAATATTTAAGATTTAATTCTTCATAAAATTCTTTTCTAAATTGCATGGCTTCTGGAAGTTTGTTGTGGCCTATGAATTTGGTATTTTTATCCTTAAATGCGGCATTTCCATATATATGATCAAGATGAACATGTGTATTAATTACATATTTGATTGGTAAGGATGTCTTTTCTCGAATACTTGCTTTAAGTGATTTACCTATCGCTAAAGTTCCTCCAGTATCAATAACTGCAACACTATTTTTACCAATAATGAAACCAATATTACCAATATCACCTTGATAGGTTTCATCAACATCAAAATGTTTCCCTTGATGAACAAATATTCCTGGCGCTACTTCAACAATGTCTACATGAGAGGAACTTGCTAGAACATTTTTTTGTACTGCAAAAATTAAAAAGAACATACAAAATATAAATTTTTTTTTCATTTTCTTGAAAGTGAGGCTATGATTATATAAATTTTATTTTACCCTAATTTAATTATGATTAGTCTGACTAAAAAATATACTAAAGTTGCAATTATTCTTCATTGGTTAATTGCCATATGTATTTTTTTCATGTTTTATCTTGGTTGGTTTATGGAAGCTTTACCTCAGGAAGGTGATAAATCATCTAGTTATGATTTATTTAACTTAGGTATTTATACATGGGAGCTTGCTAAAGAGGTCTCCCCAAGAGCTTTTTATTTTAATCTTCATAAATCTATTGGTCTCACAATATTTGCTCTAATAATTTTTAGAATAATTTGGCGTTTAAATAATCGACCACCTGCTTTACTTGACTCAATGAAATCATGGGAAAAAAGATTAGCTAATATTGTGCATTATGGACTTTATTTATTAATGGTTTTAATTCCCCTATCTGGAATAATTATGTCTATTGGAAGCAAATATGGTATTAAATGGTTTGGTATCGAGGTTATTGGTGGTATTGACGATTCTGGTTTAAGAAAATTATTTTATGAATTCCATCAAATTTTTGGATTATTGCTTTTATCTATTTTAATTTTTCATATCATTGGAGCTTTAAAACATTCAATTATAGATAAGGATGGAACATTAAGAAGAATGTGGTTTAGTAAGTAAATCTAGTATTATGTAACGATAATTGTAATAATAAGCCATCATGCCTATCGAAATTTTAACTATAACAAACCACGACCGAAATATCTTTAAAGGAAAATATATATACCCTGTTGTGTCAAGGCGAGCAGGCGGATTATCTTTAGGAATTAATTTAAATACGAACAATGCTTGTAACTGGCAGTGTATTTATTGCGAAGTTCCAAATTTAGTAAGAGGAAAGCCAGTACCAATAGATTTGGATGAATTAGAGAGGGAGCTTGATTATTGGCTTGATCAAATAGTTAATAAATCTTTCTTGAATCAATATACTAAAAGTAAAACAGAATTTAAAGATATATCTTTTTCTGGGAACGGAGAGCCAACAGCATCTGAGCAATTTAAAGAAGTAATTAAAATTTTAGTTAAGAAAATTAAAAAATATAATCTCAATAAAATAATAATAAGATTAATTACAAATGGTAGTTATATGTCCAATATTGAAACACAAAACGCTTTATCTTTATTGGACACTATTAATCGTGAGGTTTGGTTTAAAATAGACCAAATGAATAAAGATGGCGTAAAAAAAATTAACCAAGTTAATTTATCGACATTAAGCGTTAAAAGAAATCTTGAAGCAGCTATCAGTAATAGCCCAACGTTTATACAAACATGTTTATTTAAAATAAATAAAGAGCTTCCTAGTTTAGAATCGATAGAAATCTATATTAATTTTTTAATGCCTTATAGAAGTAAAGTTAAGGGAATTCATCTATATAGTTTAGCTAGACCATCTGAACAAATTAATGAATCTAAGTTAACAAGACTTACAAAATCTGAATTGGAGATTATTGCTGATAAAATGAAAGTGCTAAGTATTCCAATCCAAATTTTTCCTTAGATGTCTATGAAAAATATATTAGCCATTTTTTTAAGCTTATTTTTTCTTTCTGCGTGTCAGAAACAGAACGAAGACTGGAGCTCTTATGGAAAAGATTTAACCAATCAACGATTTTCAAAATCAGACCAAATTAATACTAAGAATGTTAATAATTTAGAATTAGCTTGGCAATATCAAACTGGAATCAATGCAACATTTCAAGCTACGCCTATTATTCATAAAGGAATTATGTATGTATCTTTACCTTTCAATCACGTAATTGCTCTAGATGGGAAAACAGGTAAAGAATTGTGGCGTTATGAACATGATAGAAATCCAAATTGGAAAATATGTTGTGGGCCAACAAACAGAGGAGTAGCAATTCACGAGGATAAAGTTTTTTTTGGAACTATTGATGCAAGACTAATTTCACTTGACATTAAAACTGGTGAAAAAATTTGGGATATAAATATAGTAGAAAACCTAGTGGAAACCGAATCTTTAAGCTCACTAAATGAACTAGATCCAAATCGAGATAAAATTATAAGTGGCGGAACGGGTGTGGGTATTTCTATGGCCCCTGTTATTTATAAAAATAAAGTAATTATTGGAATAACAGGAGTTGGCTATGGCCTTCATATTGAAGAACAAGATAATGATCCAGGATTAGGCTCTGTAGTTGGGGTTGCTGGTAGATTTGGAAGGCCTGGATTCTTAGCAGCCTACGACATTCATTCAGGAAGACAAATATGGCAATTCGATACGATTCCTGAAAAGGGTTGGGAAGGTAACTTTACAAATTATACCGCTGATGGTGAAGTATTAAATCGTGATACCTATCTTGAAAAAGAAGCATTGGATAAGTATCCTGACTCTGCTAAATTCGGTGGAGGTTCAGCATGGACTTCGCCTGCTATTGATGAAGTTACAAATACACTTTTTTTTGGAACTGGTAATCCTTCACCACAAATGAGTGCAGAAAGTCGACCCGGAGATAATCTTTATACTGTTTCCTTAGTCGCTTTAGATGCTGATACAGGAAAATTAAAATGGTTTTATCAACAAGTCCCACATGATTTATGGGGATATGATGTTGCAAGCCCACCTTTAATATTTGACACTATTGTTAATGGAAAAGTAATCCCTGCAGTTGGACAGGCTGGAAAAACTGGATGGTTTTATATACATAACAGAAATAACGGCGAACTAATACTTAAGTCTGAAGCATTTGTTCCTCAAAGCAATTTATTTTCTAAAGCAACTTTTGAGGGGACTATAATTTATCCAGGAATTCTTGGGGGATCAAATTGGTCACCAGTAAGTATGAATTTAGATCATCATTTAGTATATGTTTCTGGTATTCACGCACCAATTAAATACACTCTTAACGAGAAAAAATCTGGGGATAAAATTGTAAAATATACTAGTTCTGAACCTGCTGATGAAGCACAATGGGGGGTGTTATCTGCTATAAATGTATCAACTGGTAAAATTGTATGGCAGCATACAACACAACAACCCCTTTTAGGAGGTTCACTTGCTACAAAAGGAAACCTAGTTTTCTTAGGGGAAGGGAGTGGCGCTTTTAATGCTTTTAATGCAGTCAATGGGGAGTTACTTTGGCAAACAAATATAGATGCAGGTGTAAATGCTCCCCCAATTAGTTATACGATTGATGGTAAACAATATATTGGAGTTGTGGCTGGTGGAAATAAAATTATGGGTTACAAGCAAGGAGATTATATAAGTGTCTACCAGCTCAGTGAATAATGTATGGAAGCATAATATTAGCAAGCTCAAACTTATCATTTATTTTTTTAATTAAGGAGCACTATTGAAAATAACAGTTGTAGGAATTGGCTACGTTGGTTTAGCAAACGCTATCTTGCTTGCACAAAATAATAAAGTTAATCTAATGGATATTATTTCGGATAAAGTTGACTTGATAAACCAAAGAAAATCGCCAATTCAAGACCCTTATATCTCTGAATATTTGGAGTCAGTTAAATTAGATCTTAATGCAACGATGGATCAAAATATTGCTTATAAGGATGCAGAGCTAATTATTATAGCAACTCCTACAGATTATGATCCCAGCACAAACTTTTTTAATACAAAATCAATTGATGATGCAATAGAAAAAATACTAAAGGTAAATAAAAATGCAACTATTTTAATAAAGTCCACGGTTCCTGTTGGCTATACAGAAAGTTTAAAAAGAAAATTCAATATTCCGCATATTATTTTTTCTCCAGAATTTTTAAGAGAGGGGCAAGCATTATATGATTGTCTTTACCCATCGAGGATTATTATTAGCAATAATTCAGATAAAGGTAAGAATTTAGCAAAATTATTTATACAAGGGGCAATTAAAAAAGATATGCCAATTTTATATACAAATTCTACTGAAGCTGAAGCTATAAAGCTTTTTTCAAATATGTATTTAGCAATGAGAGTTACTTTCTTTAATGAATTAGATACTTTCTCATCTAAACATGAATTAAGTACAAAACAAATAATTGAGGGGGTTAGCTTAGATCCAAGAATCGGAGATTATTATAATAATCCATCCTTTGGTTACGGTGGTTATTGCCTTCCAAAAGATACAAAACAGTTACTAGCAAATTATAAAGATATTCCTAATAATATAATGCAAGCTATTGTTGATAGTAATGAAACTAGAAAAGACTTTCTAGTAAATGAAATAATCAATACCAAAGTAAAAATCGTTGGAATTTATCGTTTAATTATGAAAAGTAATTCTGATAATTATAGAGAATCAGCAATATTAGGAATCATACAAAGGTTAAAAGATAAAAACGTAGATATAATAATTTATGAGCCTCAAATTAATCAAAATGAATTAGAAGGATTAAAGGTTGTAAAAAAAATAAATGATTTTATAAATAAATCTGAAATCATCATAGCAAATCGTTACCATCCCGAACTTGATAAAGTTAAAGATAAAGTTTACACAAGGGATATTAGTAGTAAAGATTAAATTTGAAGAAAATTATTTTAATTTTAATTCATTTAATTATTGGGATTATATGTATCTTTTTTTTCCCGATTATTAATCGTGTATCCAGAAAAAGTTTAATTAAGTCATGGTCTTCATACTTATTAAAAATATTTAATATTAATTTAATTGTTAATCATGATTTAAAAAAAATATTAGCTAAAAAAAATTATTTGATAGTAAGTAATCATATTTCTTGGCTAGATATTTTTGTTATTAATACAGCTCATCCAGTTACATTTGTTGCTAAACAAAGCATTTCAGAATGGCCAATTCTTAATTGGCTCGTGAAAGCTTCTGAAACAATTTTTATTGATCGAAAAAAAATTAGTAAAATTAAAGAGACAACTAAAGAAATAGAGGATTACTTAGAAAATAAAGGAAGTATTTGTATTTTTCCAGAGAGCACTTCAACAGACGGATCTAAACTTCTTCCATTCAAAAGTAATCTGTTTCAAACTGCAATTAATAAAGAGATAGAGATACTTCCAATTGCTATTCAATATTTTCATAATCAAAAATTTTGTTCAGCCCCTGCTTATTATGATGATTTATCGTTATTAGATTCAATAAAAAATCTAATCAAATTAAATGATATTGAGGTTAAATTGACTATTTTATCCAAGATTCAACTAGCCAATGACAGAAAAGTTATAGCTAAAAAAGCATATATGAAAATAAATAGAGTGTTAAAGGGTTAGTGCTAATTAGCACTTTGAAATATCTTTTGGTTAAAATTTTTAAAGTTTTGGCTTACAGATACCATTATTTTTAATTGGCTATATTAATTTGATGAGGTAATCTTTAGGTTTTACAATAAAGTTGCTAAATGCAAGCCAAAGATTATACAAAAACTTACGAGCAATTAATACGAACAAGATTAAAAATATTATTTCCTTTGATATTTATTACAGTAAGTTCATATTTTAGTTTTATTGGAGTGATTGCCTTTAACCCAAAATTTTTTGGGGCACTAATAGTAGGGACTAAAATCTCAATTGGTATTCTTCTTGGTTTTTTTCTGATTTTATTAATATTCCTAATTACTTTTACATATGTTTATCTGGCTAATAAAAAAATTGAACCACTAATAAAGCAGATACAAAAAAATGTATAAATTATTTTTTTTATTAGGAATTTTATTTCCATCTCTATTAATCGCTTCAACCTCTGAACCAAAACAAAATTATATGGCAATTATTATGTTTGTTTTGTTTGTTGGGGCCACACTTTTAATAACATATTGGGCATCAAAAAGAACTCAAACAGTATCAGGTTTTTATACGGCAGGTGGAAATATTACTGGACTTCAAAATGGGTTGGCAATATCAGGTGATTTTATGTCTGCAGCTTCTTTTCTGGGAATTTCAGGCTTAGTTTATTTGTCTGGATTTGATGGGCTTATTTATTCAATTGGTTTTTTGATTGGATGGCCTATTATTTTATTATTGATTGCAGAGCCACTTAGAAATCTGGGTAAATACAGTTTTGCAGATGTGGTTTCATTTAGACTTAAGCAAAAACCAATTAGAATTTTAGCTGCATGTGGATCATTATCTACCGTAACTTTATATTTAATAGCACAAATGGTAGGAGCTGGTAAGCTTATTGAAATTCTATTTGGTTTGCCATATTATTCCGCTGTCACTATAGTTGGTGCCTTAATGATTTCTTATGTAACCTTTGGGGGTATGTTAGCTACAACTTGGGTACAAATAATTAAAGCAGTTCTTTTATTATTTGGCGCAACAATAATTGCATTTTTTGTTTTACATCAATTTCAATTTAATATTGATCAGTTTTTTTCTGCAGCTGTTAGTTCTCATGACAAAGGTGAGGCTATTATGGCGCCAGGAGGATTAATATCTGATCCAATTTCAGCAATATCTTTAGGCCTTGCTTTAATGTTTGGTACGGCAGGTCTTCCACATATTTTGATGCGATTTTTTACAGTACCAGATGCAGTAGAGGCTAGAAAATCCGTGGTTTATGCTACTGGATTTATCGGATATTTTTATATCTTAACTTTTATAATTGGATTTGGTGCCATTGTATTAGTTTCTAATAATCCAGAATATTTAAATGATACTGGTATGTTAATAGGTAATAATAATATGGCAGCGATTCATCTTTCTCATGCTGTTGGCGGGGATATTTTACTTGGCTTTATTTCAGCAGTAGCATTTGCTACAATTTTAGCAGTTGTTTCAGGATTAACACTTGCAGGGGCCTCCGCAATATCTCATGATTTATATGCAAATGTTTTTTTAAAAGGTCAAAGTGACGAAAAAAAAGAAATGAAAATATCAAAGATCGCTACAATTTCTTTAGGTATCCTTGCTATATTTTTAGGAATAATTTTTGAAAAACAAAATGTTGCATTTATGGTGGGTTTAGCATTTGCCATTGCGGCAACTACAAATTTTCCGATATTATTCCTATCTATATATTGGAAAAATCTTACAACAAGAGGAGCAGTTATTGGAGGTTCAGCCGGTTTAATTCTTGTGATACTTTTAGTAATTTTAGGACCGGTAGTATGGGTAGATATATTTAATAATGATAAAGCAATTTTTCATTATAAGTACCCAGCTTTATTTTCTATGACAGTAACATTTTTTGGGATATGGTTTTTTTCTTTAACAGATAAATCGAAAGCTTCTATGGCTGAGAAAAAATTATTTAAAACTCAATATTTCAGATCACAAACAGGGATTGGTATTGAAAAACCAAGTAATCATTAAGTTATGAATTTTTATAAGTATCATATCTTCTTTTGCCTCAATAAAAGAGATGATGGGGAGCAATGTTGTTCAGACTTTGATGCTGAACCCATATTTAATTATATGAAAAAAAAGATTAAATCATTAAATTTAAATGGAGCTAATAAAGTTCGTGTAAACAGAGGTGGATGTTTTGATAGATGCTATGAGGGACCTTTGATGGTTATTTACCCAGAAGGTATATGGTATAGATATTCAAAAAAAGAAGATATTGATGAGATAATTAGCAAGCACCTTCTTAAAGGAGGGGTAGTGGAAAGATTATTAGCTTAATTTCTCTCTTACATGTTCGATAAATTGTAATTCTTCCTCTTTTGAAAATTCTTTAGTTGAATTTCTTTTTTTTGTACTCCAAATACTATTTGGAAAATGGTTATCTTTAAAATGTCTTGGGATAATATGCCAATGCAAATGTGGAGTTATGTTACCAAGGGACGCCAAATTAATTTTATCTGGATTAATATATACCTTAATAATTTTTTCAATTAAAAAAATAGTTTTCATTAATTTATTCTGAGATTTTTTGTTTAAATCTGACATTTCTTTAATATGATCAATAAGATCTACACGACAATAACCAGGGTAATTTTGATTATTAATTAATAAAATACGTAAAAAATCATTTGAAAAAATTATGGGATACTCTTGTTTCGAGCAAAGAGGACAACCTTTAAATTTAAGAGACTTCAAGCATTCGATCTAATGCTAGTTTTGCTAGTTTAGATTCTTTTTTTGGAACTTCAATTATATTAACTGGACGATCTTTAATAATATTCTCTAAAGTCCAAGCTAGATGCTGTGGGTCTATCCTAGCCATAGTTGAACATTCACAAACTACATGAGACATAAATTTTACTAATTTACCTTCTGCCTTCATTTCATTAGCTAATCTATTAACAAGGTTTAGTTCAGTACCAACTAACCATTTAGTATTTTCTTTGGATTGCTTAATTGTATTAAGAATAAATTCAGTAGATCCAACATAATCAGAATTTTTACAAACCTCAAAAGGAGATTCGGGATGGGATATAACAAATCCTTCAGGATGTAGCTCTCTAAATTTCTCAATATGCTGCAACCTAAACATCTGGTGAACTGCACAGTGCCCCTTCCATAACAAAACTTTGGAATCAGATATTTGTTTCTCTGTTAAACCACCTAGAGGCAAATCAGGATCCCAGACTGGCATATCCTCCAAAGGTATTCCCATTTTATGACCTGTCCATCTCCCTAAATTTTGATCTGGAAAAAATAATACTTTTTCTTTTTGCTTAAATGCCCAATCAAGAATATTTGGTGCATTTGTTGAAGTGCAAACAATACCATTGTGCTCACCACAAAAAGCTTTTAGATCAGCTGCTGAATTAATGTATGTAATTGGGGTAATAGTTTTATCAAAATCTAAAACTTTAGAAAGTTCGCGATATGTCCTTTCAACTTTTGCTAAATTTGCCATATCAGCCATAGAGCAGCCAGCTGAAAGATCTGGTAAAACAGTAATTTGGTCTTTTCTAGATAAAATATTAGAAACTTCAGCCATAAAATGAACACCGAGAAAAACAATATATTTTGCGTCCAGTTTTTGAACATATTGTGCGAGTTTTAATGAGTCTCCTGAGTAATCAGCGTGCCTATAAACTGTTTCATTTTGATAATGGTGACCTAAGATAGCAATTTTATCACCAAGACTATTCCTTGCTTTAATAATCCTATCCTGACAATCGTCATTTTTAAGATTCTCAAAAGCATCGAACTTGATAGTAGCTGTATTCATATTGTGTATTCTAACTTCTTTATAGTTTAATTTCGGATAATTTTTCTAGTGCTTTAACATTTGTCCAAGAAAAAACTAACTTCTTTGCCGAATCTAATCCGACCCACTTAAAATCATTATGTTCTTCAGGTGCAAGACTAATAGGTAATTTCTGTGGTAATTCTAAACCAAAAATATGTTCAGTATTATACAAAACACCAGGCCTATAACGATGTCGCCAATGAGAAAATATTTTATATTGATGATTTAAATTCCAATCCTCTAATAAGTAATTATCGCAAACAATACCAGTTTCTTCAAACACTTCTCTTTTTGCAGTGTCAATTGGAGATTCATTTTTCTCAAGACTCCCTGTAACTGATTGCCAAAAATTTTTCTTATCACATCGACTAAGAAGTAATATATCTAGTTGTTTAGTGTAGATAACAACTAGAGATGAGATTGGAGTCTTGTAACTTTTATGTTTCAAATTTTTGGGAGTTTGAAAATAATAGTTTCTTCAATTCCTTTAATTTCAGAAATTAATATATCTTTAGTTTTCTTAATCTCAGTAATAAGCTCCTGAACAAGAAGTTCTGGGGCTGAAGCACCAGCTGTAACACCGATATTTTTTTTATTTTTTAGCCAACTCTCTTTAAAATCTGACATATTATCTATGAGAATAGCATCTATTTTTTTTTCTTTAGCAATTTCTGCAAGCCTATTAGAATTAGAGCTATTTTTTGACCCGATTACAAAAATAAGGTCATGTTTTCCTAACATTTTTTTTACAGCTTCCTGTCTATTTTGAGTTGCGTAACATATATCATCATTTTTTGGACCAGAAATTAATGGGTATTTATTCTTTAATGAATCAATTATCTTTTTTGTATCATCCATTGACAAAGTAGTTTGACTTACATAGCTAAGCTTATTTGAATCTAAAAGGTTTAATTTTTTGACATCTCTAACACTTTCTACTAAATGAATTTGGCTATTTGAGGAATTTTTATTTATTTGCCCCATAGTTCCTTCTACCTCTGGATGGCCTTTATGCCCAATCATAATAATAGTATGTTCTTGCTCGCTTAATTTATTTACTTCACCATGAACTTTAGTTACTAATGGACAAGTTGCATCAATTGCAATTAAATTAAAGTCTTGAGCCTCTTTTTTAATTGCTTTAGAAACACCATGAGCACTAAAAATTACATGACTAGTTTTTGGGATATCTTTTATACTATCAACGAAAATAGCACCTTTCTTCTTTAGGTTATTAATTACATATTTGTTGTGAACAACTTCATGGTGAACATAAATGGGGGCGCCATATTTTTCTAAAGCCTTCTCTACAATTAAGATTGCTCTATCAACACCAGCACAAAAACCTCTGGGATTAGCTAACGATAAATTAACGGTCTCTTTTGACATATTTTAAATTAAGGTAATAATTTCTCACTGTTAATCAAATCAGAAAAAGATTCTCGGTTTTTTATAAGATGGCACTTATTATCATCGACTATTATTTCTGGTACTTTTGGGCGAGAGTTATAATTTGAGCTCATTGACATTCCATATGCTCCCACATCCAGAATAGCTAAAATATTTTTTTCTTCAGCAGACATAAAACGATCTTTACCAAGAAAGTCACCTGTTTCGCATACAGGACCAACAACATCATAATTTTTTTTATCAGAATTGGATTGAGATATATTTATTATTTCATGAAAAGCTTGGTAAAGAGCCGGCCGCATTAAGTCATTCATGGCTGCATTTACAATTAAGAAATTTTTATCAGAACTATTTTTTACATATTCTACCTCTGTTAATAAGATTCCTGCCTTACCTATTAATACACGACCAGGTTCAAAAATAACTTTTAAATTTCGGTTTCCGATTATATTTTTTACTGTTTTAGAATACTCATAGAATGAAGGCGGTGTTTCTTTAGAGTATTGAATACCAATACCTCCGCCAACATCAATATGTTCTATTTTTATATTGAGTGATTCTAAATGATCTATCAATTCGAGTAATTTTTTGATTGAATCTTCAAAAGGTTTTAATTCAGTTATCTGGGATCCAATGTGGCAATCAATACCTTTAATATTAATAGCATCAAGAGTTTTTGCAATTTTATACATTGAAATTGCTTTCTGCTCATCAACACCAAATTTATTATCTTTAAGACCAGTTGATATATATGGATGTGTTTTAGGATCTACATCTGGATTTACACGAATTGATATATTAGCTTTTTTATTTAATTTTTTAGCAGAATTTTGAATACGATAAAGCTCAGCTTCTGATTCGACATTAAATGTCAAAATATTATGCTCAATGGCTAATTCAATGTCTTCTTGAGATTTACCAACTCCTGAAAAAACAACTTTCTTTGGATCGCCTTTTGCAGCTAAAACTCTTTGAAGCTCTCCTCCAGAAACAATATCAAAACCCGCACCATTCTTTGCTAGTAAATTTAATATGGCTATATTAGGATTAGATTTTACTGCAAAACAAATGAGATGATCTATCCCTTCAAATTGATTTTTAAAATCTAGGTAATTATTTAAAATAATCTTTTTAGAATAGACATAAGATGGGGTTCCAAATTTTTCAGTAATGTCATTAATAGGAACATTTTCAATAGAATATTTGCCTTTATTTTTTTTTAAAATAGTTTCGTTCATTTTTAAGCTAACATTGCATATTGAAATAAAAAAATATCTTCTTGAAGGAATGCCTGTGGGTATTTTTCTTCAGGAATATATAGCGGTCCTTTAGTTCCACAACTATTTATAAATATTGATATGGCTAATAAACAAATTGTATAGTAGATTTTCATAATTAATTCCTCGTTACTATTATTTTATCATTAATAAAAATTATTTTTTTGGGTTTAATTGGAGAAGCTTAATTGTAATGAGTGCAGTAACTAATCCAAAGATAAAAGCTGATACTATAAAGATTGGTAAAAGATAGAAAATCCCATTATGTGGAATTATCCAAATTCTTACAATAATAAACTGACCAAAGATATGAGCTAATGAGGCAATTAAACTCAAACTAATTATACTAAAATATTCACGTTTTAGATTCTTAAAAACCATAAGTGAAAGAAGGCTAAATATTGCACCACTAAGGCTGAGAAAGAATGTTGGACTTAAAAATGAACCTAAAATAATACTTGTTACAAAAACTCTGATAAGTGAGACCCATACCCCCATTTGCATATCAAATTTAAAAATAGTGTACAAAATTATGATGTTTGCTATGCCTGGTTTCACTCCAGGTATAGGACTTGGAAAGAAGAATTCAACTAATGATAATGCAACAGCTATAGCAGATAACTTAGCTATTTGGTGATCTCTATCAGTAATCTTAATAGTTGATAGTGTCATATCCCTTTTTAGCACCTATTATAGAGATCGATATTTCATTTGGAATACAGATAATAGTTTGATTTGCTTTAGTTATCCAGCCTTGATGAATACAGTATTTTTTGGGACAAGGAGAAGAAGAAAATCTAACTCTTCCATTATCAATCACAATTTTTGTTTTTCCTTTTTTCCCTTTTATTTCCTTTGTAATTTTTTGATTTAGACTATAAGTTGCTAATAATTCGTTATTTTTATATATCTCTAGATATTCGCCTTGTGGCATATTCCAAAGTAATTTTGTACTAATAATAATTAGTAAACAAAATAAAATAATAGTAAACCAGTCCCCAATCTTGATTAACTTATAAGATTGTAATAATTTTTTTTTCAATTTCTTCTTCCCAATTTATTTTTTTATTTAAAGATTCACTTATAAGGATTGAGTTATCATCCAATATAATTAGAAAATATCCAATATTTAGTGCTTTAGCCATAGCTGCTTTATTTTTTTTATCAGCAAGAAAGAGAGGTTTTGAAAAAACGTCTGAATGAACTCCTGAATTTTTACTTGGTGGTAATAAAATGGTGGCGGACTGTGTTTTATTATCGGGGTACCCTGTCTTAGGGTTGATTAAATGAGAATATCTTTTATTGTTAATTATATAATATCTTTGATAATCACCAGATGTTCCAATAGTCCAACCAGGGTCAAGACTAATTGTAGCTAATGCATTTGGTTTTCTAGGGTTTTGTATTCCTACTAACCAATTGCGTTCACCATGTTTGCCAGAAGCTAGAATATTACCACCAATATTTATTAAAGCATTTTTAACATTATTTTTTAAAAGTATTTTTTTTGCTTGATCTAATGCATATCCTTTTGCATAACCACCTAAATCAATTTGAACATTTTCATTATTACTTTTTAAAATTCCGTTCACAATTTCAATTGATCGCATCGATGGATTTGAAGACACTAGCTTTAAAATTTTTTCTTGATTTGGAATCACTTCGTTATCATAAAAATCTGAGTGAAATCCCCATAGTGTAATAAGTTTCCCTATAGATGGATTAAATAAATTTTTAGTTTTTTTCTCGAGATACTGAGTATTTTTTAGAATATTAATGACTTCATCATTGTTAATAGGTATGGGTTGTTTTTTAGAGATTGCATTATTAATATCTGTGATAAGGCTTTTTTCCCAAGGATGAAGTAATTTATGTAGACGATGAAATTCATTAAAAATTTCATTAGATACATTTTCAGCAATGACTTTAGATTCGCCATAAATTTTAATATCAATCAATGTGCCAAATATAAAATCTTTACTATGTTGAATCTTATTTTCACTGCAGCCAAATAAAAAGCTGATTAAAAAGAATATAAATAGGCTATTTAAACGCATTAATAATATATGCAGCAGCTTTAAAATTTGTTTGTTTTTCGATCTCAACAATCCCAGTAGGACTTGTAATATTTATTTCAGTTAAGTAATTACCAATAATATCTAAACCTACAAAATTAAGTTTTTCTTTAATTAGGAAGTCTTTAACTTCCATGACTATTTTTTTATCTCCATTCGTTAATTTTTGAGCTTTCCCTTTTCCTCCCTTTGCTAAATTAGCTCTAAACTCACCTTTAGATGGAATTCTTGCTAGAGAATACGGAATAGCTTTACCTTTAATTACAATAATACGTTTATCTCCTTTTTTAATTTCTGGTAAGTACTTTTGTGCCATCACAGTTTTTTTACCATTATTTGTAATTGTTTCTAAAATAACATTTATATTCTTATCTTCGGGCGTAACCATAAAAATTCCATTACCTGCCATACCGTCAAGTGGCTTTATGATCACCTTTTTTTCTTTCTTAATAAATTTAATTATATCTTTAGCCTCTGATGAAATAATGGTGGATGGGATTAGTTTTTTAAAATTAAGTATCGATAATTTTTCATTATGATTTCTAATTGAAACAGGATTATTAATAACTTCGACATTAAAATTCTTTGCATGGTCAAGTATGAAAGTTAGATTGGAATAGTTAGTATCAAAAGGGGGATCTTTTCTTATAAAAATTTTTGTAAAATATTGAATTTTATTTTTTATTTTTATTTTTTTGATACTTAATGAATTGATACTTAATGAATTGATACTAGAAATATGATGACTGTCGATAATTATATTTTGTTTTTTATCAATAGATATCGAATTAATATCTGTGTAATGAGTTTCAATTTTTTGAGTAAGACATTCTTTAATTAAGGCTATAGATGTGTCTTTATAAAAATTTAATGTTTCTGGCTCATCAATTATGAATAAATATTTCATCTTATCTAATTTTGAAGTTCTTTTGCAGCAGCAAGCAGTGCTAATCTCGCTATGACACCATAAGCATAGAATCTATTTGCTTTATCATCACATGGTCTGCCTTGATCTGGCATAAGACATGACGTTTCAAAAGCAACAGGAGCAAAATGCATGCCAGGTGAATTAAGATTCTCATCTTTTCCTTTGCTTGTATGAACTCGATAAAAACCACCAACAACGAAATGATCAATCATGTAAACAACAGGTTCTGCTACTGCCTTACCAATTGTCTCCTCTGTATGAACCCCTTCTTGAATAATAACCTCTGTAACCTTTAAGCCTTCTTTAACAACTGACATTTTTTTTCTCATTTTTCGATTAAGATTTATAACATCCTCACTATTCTTAATTGTCATTATTCCCATTCCATAAGTCCCAGCGTCTGCTTTAATTACGACATATGGCTCATGAGTTATGTTGTATTGCGAATATTTTTCTTTTATTTTTAATAAAAGTTTATCAATATGATCAGCTAATTGAATTTCTCCTTCCCTTTCAAGAAAATTTAAACCGTTTAGTTTTTCAAAATATGGATTAATTAGCCAAGGATCAATATTTGTAAATTTAGAAAATTCTTCAACTATGTCATTGTAATAATTAAAGTGATTTGATTTTCTTCTGGTCGGCCATCCTGCTGAGAGTGGGGGGATAATATTTTGATCAACATCTTTGATTTTTTTTGGCACACCTCCAGATAGATCATTGTTTAGAATAATGGCACATGGGGTAAAAGTCGAATTATCATTATTTTTTAAAAATAATCTATTATTTTCTTTATGAATAGGCTCAATTTTTATTGAATGATTTTCATCAATTTTAATTATTTGGATTTCATTAATATTTTCATCAATACTTCCAATTCTAACCTCAAGCCCAGAATTTTTTAAAATTTCTGTCAATTCAAATATATTTCTTAAATAAAACTTATTTCGTGTGTGGTTTTCTGGAATAATAAGTACTCGCCATGCATCCGGACAAATTTTCTCTATAGCAACTGAAATTGCTTGAATTGTGAGTGGCGCAAAATCAGGATTTAAGTTATTAAATCCGCCTGGAAAAAGGTTTGTATCTACAGGAGTTAATTTAAAGCCAGAATTCCTTAGGTCAACAGAGGCATAGAATGGTGCAGCATGCTCTAACCATTGCATTCTAAACCAATGTTCAATATCACAACTATGATTAATTATGTAATTTTCTAAATTAAATAATTCGGAACTTAACTTAGTTTCTAAAATAGGAATCATGTCCGCTATAGTCCTTGAGCTTGTTGATCTGCATGATAACTGCTTCTTACCATTGGGCCGCTTGCAACGGATGTAAAGCCTAATTTTTCTGCTTCTTTTTTAAGATTATCAAAATCGCTTGGCGATACATATCTCTCTACAGGGAGATGGTAAGGTGTAGGTTGTAAATATTGGCCTAAAGTCAACATATCTACATTATGTAATCTTAAATCTTTCATAACTTCTAATATCTCATGATTTGTTTCACCCAAGCCAAGCATTAATCCAGATTTAGTCGGAATAAAAGGCATATGGTTTTTAAATTCTTTTAAAAGTGAAAGAGAGTGTTCATATCTTGCTCCTGGTCTCGCTCGTTTGTATAATCTAGGAATTGTTTCAAGATTATGATTAAAAACATTAGGCGGTTGTTTTAATAGTATTTTTAAGGCTTTCTCTATTTTTCCGTTGCCTCTAAAGTCAGGCACAAGAATTTCAATTTTAATCTTTTTATTATGTTTTCTAATTTCGTCTATACATTCAGAGAAATGACTAGCTCCACCATCTTCGAGATCATCTCGATCTACGCTTGTGATCACAACATAATTTAATTTAAGTTGTGCAATTGTAAGACCTAAATTTATAGGCTCATTTTGATCTGGCTTAAGAGGTATCCCGCTTGCAACATCACAAAAAGGACAACGACGAGTACAAATTTCACCTAAAATCATAAACGTTGCAGTACCTTTACTATAACATTCCCCAATATTAGGACAACTTGCTTCTTCACATACAGTGTTAAGTTGGTTATCTTTAAGTAGGCGATTTATTTCATAAAATTTATCACTATTAGGTAACTTCATCTTTATCCATGATGGTTTCACCAATTTATCTTTTTCAATAAATTTTATTGGTAATCTTGCCGTTTTTGCTTTACCAACTTCTTTAATATTAATTATTCTGTTCATAATGAAGGCGTAATTTTTTATTAATAATTAATGCAATTTCTTTTCCTGATTTTTCTAAAGTTCTTTTAATATCATAGTCAGATAATTGTGCCATTTTTAATCCAGCAAAGCCACAAGGATTAATCATTGTAAACGGTTTCGTATCCATATCAACATTAAAACTTAAACCATGATACGTATAATTTTTTTTTATTCTTAAGCCAATAGAACAGATTTTTTTTTCCTTTACAAATACCCCAGGTGCTTCTAGTTTAGAATGAGAACTAATTTTATTTTTCTTTAAGAAATCAATAACTGAATTTTCGAGAATTGATACTAATTTTCTTATTGTAAGATTATTTTTCTTAATATTAATTAGTGTATAAATAATTAATTGTCCTGGACCATGATAAGTAGTTTTACCACCTCTATCAACAAACAAGTGCGGAATATCAGAAGTTGGAATTATACAATTTTTTTTATTTACACCAGTGGTAAAAATCGGTTGATGTTCAGTAATCCATAATTCATCATTTATTGGTGATTGATCAATATAATATTTCATATCTTTTAATGTATTTGAATAATCTGTAAATCCAAGATATTTTATTTTTAATGACATATTTTATAAAACAAATTTTGTCATTGGACTTTTTGATAGATCAATATATATTTTATCAAGTTGTTTTTGTGAGGTAACGAAGACATTGCAAGTTAAACTTATATATTTTCCATGACTACTTCCCTTCATTTCAATTTTTGAAGCATCAAAATCCGTATAATTTTTTTTAATAATTTCAATAATGGATTCAGAAAAATTCTCTTTTGCTTCACCCATAACTTTTATATCAAAGTTACAAGGAAATTTTATTAGTTTATTTTTTTCACCTTGGGTCATAGGCCTTGTTTATTCTGAAATAATAAAGCTATTAAGTTGAATTTTTTTTGAAATATTTTTTAAGGCTTCCTTTGCAATCTTTTCGCTCGAATAAGGCCCAATAGTAACTAAATGAAGCGAGTTTTTATTTAACTTCTTAATATTTAATATATTTTTAAATTTAATTTTAGAAATTCTATCAATTAAATAAAAAGCATTATCCTCATTTGAGAAAGCCCCTGCTTGAATATAAAAAGATTCATTAGGGGTCGGATTTGAAGAAACTTTGTGATTTTCTTTTAAGTTTTTTTTTGCTAAAGAAGGATTTACCATTTCGATTTTTACTAATTCACTTCCTTTTTCAATAATCCTAAGTTGATGAGCAGCTGCATAAGATAAATCAACAATCCTATCATCAATAAAAGGACCTCTATCATTAAGCCTAATAATGACTGTACGCTCATTTATCAAATTGGTTACTCTAATATAAGAAGGAAGTGGTAAAGTTTTATGGGCGCCAGTCATCTGGTACATGTCATAAACTTCTCCAATAGATGTTTTTTTACCATGATATCTTTTTCCATACCAAGAAGCATAACCCTCTTCTTTGAAGGGAATAATTTTTTTCATAGGTACATATTTTTTATTGAATGCAACATAAGGACGACTAGCCCTTTTTGAAAGTGCTTCATATCTTGGTTGAGCATTAGGGATTTTATCTAGATCCTTTGGTGGATTTTCATCTGGTCCATCGTCTAAGTAGTATGCCCCTGTTTTTTTTACCTCAGCATTATCGACATTATTTTTTTTAAGCTCTTCCTGATAGATTGGTTCTATTGATTTGCATCCAAAGAGTAAAAAAGTAATTATAAACGTGATAACAGATTTTTTCATTAATTAGCAATTAAAGACTTATGTGAATGTAAGCTCATAATAATACCAATCATAATTAAAGATACAACCATAGATGTGCCACCATAACTGATAAATGGTAGTGGAGCACCAACAATAGGTATAACGCCACTGACCATAGAAATATTTATTAAAGTAGAAATAAATAGAGTAAATATTAATGAAGCAGTTATTAATCTAGAAAAAGTGTTTTGCATTTTTTTTGCCATATCGATACATCGATATAGTATAAGAAAATAGATAATAAAAATTCCAAAAATTCCAATAAATCCAAATTCTTCTGAAAATACTGCAAAAATAAAATCAGTCGATGTTTCAGGAAGAAAATTAAGTTGTGTTTGCGTGCCATTAGTCCAACCTTTACCAAGAAATCCCCCAGAACCGATTGCAATGATTGATTGAGTAATATGATAACCAGTACCTAAAGGGTCTCGATCAGAATCAAATAAGCTAAGAATTCTATTTTGTTGGTATAGATGAAGCTTCGACCAGAGATATGGTAGTGAAATTAAAAAACTAAACATGCCAGCCAAAATAAATTTTAATGGAAGCCCAGCTAGAAAAATAATTATTCCACCAGCTAGAAAAATTAAAATAGCAGTTCCTAGATCAGGTTGATTTATTATCATTAAACAAGGGATAGCTAAAATAAAAAATCCTATAGCATGTATTTTATAACCTATTTCATTTTGGTATCTATGGTAAAGCCAAGCAAGCATAAGTGGTATCGTAATTTTAATAATTTCAGAAGGTTGAAAATTAAAGTATAAGATATTTATCCAACGTTTTGCGCCATGACTCTCATAGCCAAAAAATACAACAAATAATAGTAAAATCAAACTCAAAATATATAAATGTGGTGCAAAAAAAAGAAAACTTTTTGGATCTATATTACTTAAAAATATTAGCAGAACCATTCCAATTAAAATATTTATTATTTGATTTGTAAATAAAGTCATATTCTCTTGATTTGCACTAGCTAAAGTTACCAATCCAATGAGGATTAAAACTAAAATAAGAGCCATCAGAATTCGATCAATATTTTCGAAAAATTTATAAAAACTTTGATTCATAATTAGTTTTTCCCAGCTAGATAAGCATCAAAAATTTCTTTTGCAATTGGTCCGGCTGTAGATCCTCCATGACCCCCGTTTTCGACAATAATAGCCGTAACCAGTTTAGGTTGTTCAGTTGGAGCAAAAGCGATAAATAATGCATGGTCTTTCAACCTATCAGGAAGCTTAGATTCATCATAAACTTCATCTTTTTTTAGACCGAATACTTGAGCAGTACCTGTTTTTGCAGAAATATTATAATTAGAGTTTCTCCCAATAAATGCTGCAGTCCCTCCCTCTTTTGTGACTAGGGACATACCTTTTTTGATTAAGTTTAAATCGTCAGATTGCATTCCATTTATTTTTGATTTAAACAAGCTGAACGTCTTTTTCTCTAAGGGCCTTTGGGGTTGGTTTTCTAAATCATAAGGGTTTGATTTTATATGTTTCGGTACTAAATCTTCTTTTTTCAGCAAGGGGTGAAGAATATAATCTGGATTAATTAATCTTGCAGTTGCTAAAGCTAATTGAATTGGTGTAGTTAGAGTATAGCCTTGTCCAATGGCAGTGATTGCAGTTTCACCTTGGTACCATTTCTTTTTATGAATTTTCTTTTTCCATTCCGCAGAAGCGACAAGACCTGATTTTTCATTAGGTAAATCAATATTAGTTTTTTCCCCAAAGCCAAATCTTTTTAATACTTTATTGAGTTTTGGTATACCAAGCTCAATACCTAATCCATAAAAAAAGGTATCACATGAAACTGCTATGGCTTTTATCATGTCAACTTCACCATGACCTCCCTTTTTCCAATCTAAAAAAGTTTTAGATTGGTTAGGCATATTAAAAAAACCTTTATCAATAATAGAAAAAGGGGGACGTCTTACATTATTTTCTAATGCTGCAAGAGCAACAAAAGGTTTAAGAGTTGATCCTGGAGGATAGACACCCGAGATCGCTCTATTAATTAAAGGCTTATGAATTGAATCATTTAGTCTTCTCCAATTAGCTTCATCAATACCGTTTACAAATAGATTAGGATTAAAAGAAGGCATGCTAACATGTGCCAATACTTCCGCGTTATTTGGATTAAGAACTACCAAAGCTCCCTTATGATTACCAAAAGCTTTTTCGGCAACTTTTTGTATTTTATAATCTATATTTAGAGTTATATCTCTGCCATGTTCTGGCTCAATAGTTTTAATCGTTCTAATTACATTATTATTAGCATCTACTTCTATTTTTTTATACCCTGGAGAACCATGTAAAATATTTTCATAGAAAAATTCAATACCTGTTTTTCCTATGTGCTCTGTCCCCATATAGTTTTCAAAATTTCCAAGTCTTTTTAACCTTTTAATATCTTTTTTATTAATACGATTTATAAAGCCAATAAAATGTGCGCCTGATTTTCCTTTTGGATAATCCCTAGAAAATTTTTGTTTTAGAATAATTTTAGGGTATTTATATTTATTAGCTATAAATTTAGCCACTTCAGTATCTTTAAGGTTTATTTTGATAGGTAATGTTGAAGAATAATAATTTTCTTTAATGATTTTTTTATATTTTTTAATATCATATTTTGTTATTTCAACAATTCCATCTAATTGTTCTTTAATCTTATCAAAATCCTGTTTATTTTTTGGGTCTATCTCTAGGGAATAAATTAATTTATTTGCCGCCAGTATTTCACCATTACGATCTAAAATTTGACCTCTAATAGGTGGAATTGGGATAATTTTTATACTATTACTTTTGGAAAGGGAAGAATAATCATTAAATTTTACTACTTGTAAATAAAAAAAATTAAGTATTATAATCAGAAAAATAATTATAAAGAAGCCAAAGATAAAATTTAATCTTTGTCTGAAAGTGTATTTAAATTGATATAAATCCATGTTTAATTAAATTATCATGAAATATTTTTAATGATAATTACTCTAAAAAATAAGAAGGCTATAAAAGTTAAGATAGATTGTATCAATAACGTCTGAAAGGGAATAAATATTTCAAAAGTTTCTGATGTTAACCATAAAGTAATAAAACTAAAAAAAATTAAGAATATACTTAAAGCTATTATTTGCGATTGGTGTTTAATAAATAAAATTTTATTAGTTATAAGATTTAAAGTGTAAATAAATATAAAAATTAATCCATATTGGCCTAATAGATTGCCAGCAAGCACATCAATAACTAATCCAATAATTACTAAGTTAAATAAATTTAAGCTAGCTTTATTTGCTAACAAAAAAGATAAAATAAGTGCTATGAAATAATTTGGCATAATGGCTGGATTACTAATACCAAAGATGTTCATATGTGAGAGTAATAATGATATTAAAAATAAAAGAAGAAATAATTTTTTTTCTTTTAATTTATGTATCTTTGTTAGCTGAATCATTTTTTTATATTGAGAACAGTTATATGAGAAAAAGTCGTAGGTTGAGAAAAGGGTTTCACTAATATGTAATTAAATTTTGGAGATTTAGTTGGCTGTATTTTCCAAACCTTTCCAATAAGAATTCCTTTTGGATATAAGCCATCTACTCCGGAGGTAATAAAAGCATCACCAATTTTAATGGATGTATCTCCAGGAAAAAGTGGAATTTCCATTTCCCCATTCCCATTTCCATAAAGAATAACATTTTCTTTGCCATTATCTTTAATTGCTGGAACAGCATAAGATTTTGAGGTAAGGGGAGCTATCTCACTATATCTTTGGGAGGTATTTATAATTTGACCTACTAACCCTTTATTATTTATGACTGCTGAACCTTCTTTAATATTATCTTTAAATCCTTTATTAATTGTAATTATTGAATGCCCATTTTTAACTTCAGGTAGAATTATTTCTGCAGTTTGCCCAATAATATTAAAATCTTTCTTTAATTTTAATATATCTCTGAGTATATTATTTTCTGATCTAAGAAGCTGATTTTCTTGAACCTGGATGGACAAACTGTAGATAGTTTCTTCCATTCTATCAATTTTTTCTTTAAGTAATTCTTTTGAAATGAAGGTATCTTTTGATTCAAGAAATAAATTTATTGGTAAATTTATTAAATTATTAATTGGGTCGATAATTATTGGTATTTCTATTCTAATTTTTTTTAAAATTTGATGACGATAGTCAAAACTCATTAATATTGAGCATAGAAAAAATAATATAAAAAAGGTTCCTATAGGAAATGTATTTCGATTAAAAAGTCTTAAGTCACCTTTATTTGATTTTTGCGCCATTTTTATTCATTGGTAAAAGCATTTTTAAAGAAATCTAGATTATCAAGAGTCATTCCACATCCTCTAACAACACATGTAAGCGGTTCTTCAGCTATTATTACTGGAACCCCGGTTTCTTCCGTCAATAATCTATCTAGATTATTTAGAAGAGCTCCTCCACCAGTAAGTACCATACCATTTTCTGATATATCAGCTGCAAGCTCGGGGGGCGTTTGTTCTAGAGCAGTTTTTACTGCCCCTACTATTGCATGCAAAGGATCAGAAAGAGACTCAAGAATTTCGTTACTACTAATAGTTAATTTTCTTGGAAGACCTTCGGCTAAATTTCTTCCAGTTACTTCCATTTCCATGAGGTCTGTCATAGGAAAAGCGCTACCTATTTGGTTCTTAATTTTTTCAGCAGTTGGCTCTGATATTAATGTTCCATAATTTCGTCTCATGTAATCAATTATTGCTTGATCAATTTTGTCTCCACCTACTCTGGCTGAGCTAGCGTATACAATCCCGCCAAGGGATAAAACACCAACTTCTGTTGTTCCGCCACCAATATCTATAACCATAGAGCCTAAAGGCTCATTAACTGGGAGTCCAGATCCAATTGCAGCTGCCATAGGCTCTTCGATTAAAAAGACTTGCTTTGCACCAGCTCTTTCTGCAGATTCTCGAATAGCTCTTCTTTCTACTTGAGTAGCGCCGTGAGGCACACAAATAACAATTCTTGGATTCGGAGTAAACCAATTTACACGATGTACTTTATTTATAAAAAATTTAATCATTTCTTCTGTAATATTGAAATCAGCAATTACCCCATCTTTCATGGGCCTTATTGCTTCAATATTTTGTGGTGAGCGGCCAAGCATTGTTTTTGCTTCTTTACCCACAGCAAGTAACCCCATTTTTGATTGGGGCCCATTGGGTCCATTTTCTTTTCTCATTGCGACTACTGAAGGCTCATTTAGAACTATGCCTTGCCCTTTAAGGTAAATTAATGTGTTAGCGGTACCTAAATCTATTGCAATATCATTATCAACATATTTTTTAAAGAAATCTTTTACCATTGAATTTATCTCATTATCTACAAATAGTTTTTAAATTGCCTATTAAAAGAGGCTCTAAACCCATGTATAATAACTGATTATTTGAAAATAACGAACTGAATTTATATAAATATGAGTATAAACAAAGAAGAAATTAAAAAAATCGCACATTTAGCCCGTATAAATGTTTCTCAAACAGAGGTGGACCAAGTTGAAAAAAAACTTGTTGGAATCTTAGCTTTAATTGAAAAAATGCAAAAAGTAAATACAAATTCAATTGAGCCAATGTCGCACGCCCTTGATATTAACCAACCTCTGAGAGAAGATAAAGTGACTGCAAAAGATATTAGGGATAAATCCCTTGATTTAGCTCCTCATTCAGAACAATCCCTTTTCATTGTTCCTCAAGTTATAGAATAAAGAATGCTTAATTTATCACTAAAAGAACTTTCTCAAGCTTTAGAGAAAAAAGAGTTTACTAGCGTCGAATTAACTCAATTTTTCTTAAATAGGATAAAAAAGCTTAATCCATCGTTAAATGCATTTATTACCGTCGATGAAGCTAGAAGTTTAGCAATGGCAGAAAAGTCAGATCAAATAATTCAGGCAGGAAAAAAATCTATTTTAACTGGTATACCAATAGCCCAAAAAGATATTTTTTGTTCAGAAGGTTGGAGAACTACTTGTGGCTCAAAAATGCTTGAAAATTTTATATCTCCATATGATTCAACAGTAATTCATAAATTTAATGATGTTGGTGCAGTTAATATAGGTAAAACAAACATGGATGAATTTGCCATGGGGTCATCTAATGAGACTTCTTATTTCGGGCCTGTTAAAAATCCTTGGGCTCTTGATTGCGTTCCTGGTGGAAGTTCAGGAGGAAGTGCGGTAGCAGTTGCCGCCAGGTTAGCCCCAGCAGCTACTGGTACTGATACAGGTGGATCAATAAGGCAGCCAGCGTCACTTTGTGGCTTCACTGGTCTCAAGCCAACTTATGGTCTTGTATCTCGTTATGGAATGATTGCATTTGCATCTAGTCTTGATCAAGCAGGCCCTATGGCAATAAGTGCTGAAGATTGTGCATTGATGTTAAATGTTATGACAGGACATGATGAACAGGATTCAACTAGCCTTAATAGAAAAAAGGAGAATTATTCAAATTCTATCGATAAAAAAATTGATGGTCTAAAAATAGGAATTCCTAAAGAATTTTTTGAAGAAGGTTTGAGTTCAGATGTCGAAAAAGTAATTGAAGAGGCATTAAAGTATTACGAAAAGTTAGGTGCAAAGATTGTTAACATTTCTCTACCTAATAACTATTTATCAATTCCTGCTTATTATGTTATTGCTCCTGCAGAAGCATCAAGTAATTTATCTAGATACGACGGAGTTCGATATGGACATAGAGCTAAAGAATATGATGATTTAATTGATATGTATTTTAAAACTCGCCAGGAGGGCTTTGGGGATGAGGTAAAAAGAAGAATATTAATTGGTACTTATGTTTTGAGTGCTGGTTATTTTGATGCTTATTATCTTAAGGCTCAAAAAATTAGACGATTAATTTCAAATGATTTTAAAAGTGCTTATGAGAAATGTGATTTAATTATGGGGCCTTCAGCTCCTTCTGTTGCGTTTAAGTCCGGAGAAAAACAAGAAGATCCTCTTGCAATGTACATGCAAGATGTATTTACAATTTCAACAAATCTTGCTGGGCTGCCAGCTATGAGTATTCCTGCAGGTTTTGTTAATGAACTTCCTGTAGGCCTTCAATTAATAGGTAATCATTTTGAAGAAGCTAAAATTCTTAACGCAGCTCATATTTATCAAAAGAATACAGATTGGCATTTGCAACACCCAAAAGGAATAGATTAATGGATTGGGATATCGTTATCGGTATTGAAACACATGTTCAGTTAAGAACAAAATCAAAGCAGTTTTCAGGGGCTTCAATAAAGTATGGAAGTGAACCAAACTCTCAAGCTTGTCTAATAAGTTTGGCTTATCCAGGAGTTCTTCCAGTTCTAAATAAAGAATCAGTTAATAGCGCAATCCGTTTTGGTTTAGCAATAGATGCTGATATTGCTTCAAAATCTATATTTGCTAGAAAGAACTATTTTTATCCAGATTTACCTAAAGGATATCAAATTAGTCAGTTTGAGTTACCAATAGTTGGTAAGGGAAAGTTGTCAATTGATATTAATGGTAACTCTAAAGACATAAGAATTTTAAGGGCTCACTTAGAAGAAGATGCTGGTAAATCTACTCACGGCGTTATAGATGGTAAGTCTGGTATTGATCTTAATCGAGCAGGGACCCCTTTACTTGAAATTGTAACTGAGCCAGATATGAGTTCGGCTGAAGAAGCAGTTACTTATGCAAAAAAACTTCACGATTTGGTTCAGTGGATAGGGATATGTGATGGAAACATGCAGGAGGGAAGTTTTCGTTGCGATGTAAATGTATCAGTGAAAAAAAAGGGTAGTGATATTCTAGGCACGAGAAGGGAAATTAAAAATTTAAATTCTTTCAGATTTATCAAGCAAGCTGTTGATTACGAAGTAAACTGGCAAATTGATAGGCTTGAAGATGGAAAAAAAATAGAACAGGCAACTATTTTATTTAATCCCGAATCAGGCGAGACAAAATCAATGAGATCAAAAGAAGAGGCAAATGATTATAGATATTTTCCAGATCCTGATTTATTACCATTAGTTATTTCTGATGAAGATATCAGTGAAATTAAAAAATTAATGCCTGAGCTTCCTGGGGAAATGAAATTACGCTTTGAAAAAGATTTAGGTTTATCGACTTATGATGCGGAGGGTATTACATCTAGTCGCGACGTAACTCAATATTTTTTAAAACTTATAGATTTAGGGGCAAATGCTAAATTATCAGCTAATTGGATTCTTGGTAATTTATTTTCTAAATTGAAAGATAAAGATCTTAATATTTTAAATAGCCCTATTCTTCCTAAACAATTAAGTACACTTATTAATCGAATTGACGATAATACAATTTCAAATAACGCAGCAAAAAGAGTATTTGAAAATTTATGGAACAATAGTAAAAAAGAAGTAGACTTAATAATTGATGAACTTGGTTTAAAACAAATATCTGATAGTAATGAAATCGACGTTATAGTTGATGAAGTTCTAAAGAATAATCTAGCTATGATTGAGGAGTTTAAATCTGGAAAAGATAAGGCTTTTAACGCTTTGGTTGGGCAAGTAATGAAAGCTTCAAAAGGAAAAGCAAATCCTGCTCAGGTTTCATCTATTTTAAAAGAAAAAATTTCTAAATAACCCCGTAAGTATTTTGATATTTCTTAATCAATTCTAATTCATTAGGAAAGCTATTAGATGTTTCTAAGTAATTAATAATGTCTTCTAAAGTAATAATCGAAATAACTGGTATAGAATATTTTTTTGCAATTTCTTGGGTTGCAGATAATAAAGTTTTACCTTTTTCTTGTCGATCAATTGCGACAATAACACCTGCAATTTTTGCTTTGTTCTTATGGATAAGATTGTATGATTCATTAATTGAAGTACCAGCAGAAATAACATCATCAATAACTAATACATTACCTTTTATTGCTGAGCCAATTATTTCTCCTCCTTCACCATGGTCTTTAACTTCTTTTCTATTAAATGAGTAAGGCGCACCCTTACCTCTATTTGCCAATGCTATGGATGTTGAACTAACAAGAGGAATTCCTTTATAGGCCGGCCCGAAAATCATATCAAATTTTATTTTTGTAGCTATGATTTTATTAGCGTAGAATTCACCAAGGTGTTTGAGACTTTCCCCATCACTGAATGCTCCTAGATTGAAGAAATAAGGACTATTACGCCCTGCTTTGGTATGAAAGTCACCAAATTGCAATACTTTTTTCTTAAGAGCAAGTTCAATAAATAATGAAGTAGATAGCGTCATATATAAAATAAATAATTTATGAAGATTATAACCCTAAATTTAAATGGAATACGTTCAGCATCAAGAAAAGGTTTTTTTGACTGGCTTCCTCGTCAAAAAGCAGATTTCGTCTGCCTTCAAGAATTAAAGGCACATGAAGTTGATTTAGATGATCATATGAAGTCACCAAAAGGGTATTTTGGTAATTTTAGTTATGCAAATAAGAAAGGCTATAGCGGAGTCGGCATATATTCTAAAGAAAAACCTAATAAAATTATTAGTAAAATTGGTATTCCAGAGATAGATGATGAAGGTCGTTATATTGAGATTGATTTAGATAAAGTTATTATTATTTCAGTATATTTTCCATCTGGTTCAAGTGGGGAAGAGAGACAGATATTTAAATATAAAGTCTTAGATAAAATTTTAGTGATATTAAAAAAGAAAATAAAATTACGTAAGGATGTAGTTGTTTGTGGAGATTTTAATATTGCTCATAATGAAATAGATTTAAAAAATTTTAAAGGAAACAAAAGGAACTCAGGATTCCTCCCTGAAGAGAGAGAATGGCTTTCATATTTATTTTTCAAGGTGGGGTGGGTCGATGTATTCCGAAATCTATATTCAGATAAAGGAGAAGGAGGATATACCTGGTGGAGTAATAGAGGCCGGGCCTGGGCAAAGAATGTTGGATGGAGGATCGACTATCAAATTACTAGTTCCAAATTAGCAAGGAAAGCAAGGAAAGCAACCGTATTCAAAAAAATAAGATTTAGTGATCACGCACCATTAATTATTGATTACGATGACTGCGATTGATTCCAAGGAGCAATTTTAATTAGTAGCAGCATTCCAGGGATGGCGATAAGAAAACAAAAAATAAAAAATTGATACCACCCGAAGAATTCGACTAGATAACCAGTTGATGCATTAGTAAAAGTTCTAGGAACTGACGCTAAGCCTGTAAATAATGCAAATTGAGTTGCTGTATATTTTGGGTGAGTAGTCTTTGCGATGTAAGCTATAAAAGCCGTAGTCCCAAGACCAGCTGCGAAAAATTCCAAACCTACAGTAATAGCTAAAATTAAATTATTATCTCCTGATATTGCAAGCCATGCAAAGCTAAGTGTGGCAAACATTTGCATAAATCCAAATATCCATAACGCCCTGTTAATACCAAGTTTTATCATCCAGATACCTCCAGCTAAACCTCCAATAATTCCAGGCCATAATCCAGCATTTTTAGCTATTACTCCTATTTCAGTCATTGAAAAACCAAGATCTAGGTAAAACGGAGTAGCAAGAGCTGTTGCCATACTGTCCCCAATTTTGTATAGGAAAATAAAAAGTAGTATAAGAAAAGCCCCTTTAATACCTTTACGGGTTTTAAATTCTTTAAAGGGTTCAATGACTGCCTCTTTTAGAGTCTTGGGGGAGCCATATCTAAGAAGAGGCTCATTAATTAGTAAGGTCATGATAATCCCTGGCAACATGAATAAACCTGTAATCAGAAAAACGAATTCCCAATCAAAGGAATCAGCAAGGATTAATGCTAAGGATCCTGGAATAAGACTAGAGATTTTATAAGCATTAACATGTATGGCGTTACCTATTCCCAATTCAGAATCAGAAAGTAATTCTCTTCTATAAGCGTCTATTACAATATCTTGACTAGCGCTAAAAAAAGCAATAACAATTGATATTATAGCAACTGTACTTACTTGACTTTGCGGTTCTAAGAACCCAAAACTACAAATCGTGATCAAAAGTAAAACCTGAAAGATAATTAACCATCCTCTTCGTCGACCCATACCAAATGTGAATCTATCAAAAATAGGAGCCCAAATAAATTTCCAAGTAAAGGGAAATTGGATAAGTGCAAATAAACCAATTGTTTTAAGGTCCATCCCGCTGCTACTTAACCAAGCTGGTAAAAGACTAATTAAAATGAATAATGGCAGACCAGAAGTGAAACCTGTAAAAATACAGATAAGCATTTTCTTTGTGAGTAAATCACGCCAAATTATTGATGAATCCGACATATATGAGTTAACGATTTACCAAGTTATATAGAGCAAGTGCACCAAGTAAATTAGGAAAAAACTTTACTGACTTAGTATCAGTAAGAACTAATCTGTCAACAATTTTATATTTATTTGATTTACATAAATCATCAAAATCTTTAATTGTACAAAGGTGGACATTTGGGGTGTTAAACCATGAATAAGGCAATTCTTTTGATTTAGGCATCACACCAAGGATTGATTGAATTCTATCCCTCCAATATCCAAAATTTGGAAATGTGACAATAACTTGCTTACCAACTCTTAGCATCTCATTGAGAATCTCTTCTGTGTTATGCATAGATTGAATTGTTTTGGATAGTATCACAACATCAAATGAATTATCCTCAAATTCTGGTAATCCAGCCTCTATATCTACTTGAAGAACATTGATGCCTTTTTTAAGTGACTCTAACCATTTATCAGAATCTTTTTCAATTCCATATCCTGTTATATTCCTCTCTTTTTTAAGGTAATTTAATAACTCTCCATCGCCGCAACCGAGATCAAGAACTTTTGAGTTAGTTTTAACCCAATTAGCTATAATCGGAAAGTCATATCTATAATTATTTTTATTCAATTTCATAGCATTTTATTGAAGTAGGATTTTAAAATTGCATGATACCTAGGCTCTTCCATTAAAAAAGCATCATGCCCGCTAGTCGCTGTAATTTCTGCATATTTGACATCAATATTATTATCTAAAAGTGCCTTAACAATTTCTTTAGATCTATCCGGTGAAAATCGCCAATCACTAGTAAAAGAAATAACTAGAAATTTGGATTTGATTTTTTTGAAAACTTTACTAAGATTTCGTTTGCTTCCATTCGCAGGATCATAATAGTCAAGGGCTTTTGTCATTCTAATATAGGTATTCGCATCAAATTCTTTTGCAAATTTATCGCCTTGATAGTTTAAGTATGATTCAATTTCAAATTCTGTTTTGAAATCATACTTATAATTTTTATTTTTTAATTTCCTACCAAATTTTGATTCCATTACGTCATCTGATAAGTAGGTTATGTGTCCAAGCATCCTTGCTATTCTTAGCCCCCGTTTTGGCTGTGTATTTTTTTCGTAATAATTACCTTTATTAAAGTCTGGATCTGTAATAATAGATTGCCTTGCAACCTCATTAAAAGATATATTTTGCGCAGTAAGATTAGGTGCTGCTGCAATTACAATTGCATGATTTATTTTTTTAGGAAATTTTAAAGCCCACTGAATTACTTGCATTCCTCCAAGACTTCCACCAATCACTCCTGCTAGCTTTGGTATGTTTAAAGATGTGATTAAAGCCTCATGAGAATTTACCCAATCCTCAACTGTAACAACTGGAAAGTCGGCTCCCCATGACTTTTTTGTTTTCTTGTTAGTAGATTTAGGACCTGAACTACCATCGCTACCTCCTAGATTATTAATGCCAATTACGAAAAATTTATTTGTATCTAAAGGTTTATTTGGCCCAATAAGGTTATCCCACCAGCCAGGGTATTTATCTTTTGATGAATGTCTCCCAGCCAAATGATGATTACCAGTAAGAGCATGGCAGACTAAAACAGCGTTACCCTTATCTTTGTTAAGAGTCCCATACGTTTCATATATTAAATCATATTCTTTTAATATCTTGCCGCTTTGAAGCCTTAAAGGAATTAAGGATTCAAAGATTTTTGGTTTAACAATTCCAATATTTTTCTTTGATGTCATTGATAAATTATACTATCGAGTGTTGATTAAAACATTAAATTTTAATTTTTCCAGATGTAACTCTAATAATTCCATTTAAATCTTCATTATGTTTAATTTTTGTAAAATTATTATCTACAAATAATTGATGAACCTCTTTATGCTGATTATATCCGTGTTCAATATATAAAGTACCACTTGGCGTTAAAAACTTAGGGCTAATTTTTATAATTTCTATTATATCTGCATACCCTTCTTGTTCTGAAATTAAAGCTTCTCGTGGCTCATAAAAAAGACCTTTATCTTTTAAGTGAGGGTCAGATTTATTAATATAAGGCGGGTTACTTACAATCACATCAAATTTCTTTTTTGGAATTTTGCTAAACCAATTACTTTGTATGACTGATACATTTTTAAGGTTGTGACGCAAAATATTCTTTTTTGCAATATATGTAGCATTTAATGAAATATCACTAAGTAATATAGTGGAATTTTTAAACTTATTTCCAAGTACAATTCCAATAACACCTGACCCAGTTCCTAAATCAAGAATATCGGTCTTTTTTTGTGAATTATATTCCCTAATAATTAAATCAATCAATAGCTCAGTATCTTGTCTAGGAATAAGAACATTTGAATTTATATAAAATTCCATGTCGTAAAATTTCCATTCTTTAAAAATATATGCAAGAGGTTTGTGAGATATTCTTTCCAATACCAGCCTCATTATTTTATCTAGTTTTTTTGTTTTGATAAGTTTGTCAAAGTTCTTAATTAGATATTCATGATCTACTCTCAGCACATGTCGTAGAATAAATATTGATTCAATATTTGCCTCTCTAAGGGTGAGCCCAAGATTTTCAGATAGTAACTTACGAATTTTTAGAGTTAGATCTTGAATAATCATAGGTCTTTAAGAAGTAGTAAACTAATTTATTATAAGGTTTTTTAGCCTTCATCTAGTTGAGCTAATAAGTCTGCTTGGTGTTCTGAGTTGAGGGCTTCGATTAATGCATTTAGATCCCCATCCATTATTAAATCAATTTTGTATAAAGTTAAATTTATTCGATGATCTGTAATTCTTCCTTGTGGAAAATTATAGGTTCTTATTCTTTCACTTCTATCACCACTCCCAATTAAACTTTTTCTTTCCGAGGCAATTTTAGATTCTTGTTCCTGTATTTGCTCAGCCTTAATTTTAGCGGCTAAAACACTCATTGCTTGTGCTTTATTTCTGTGTTGAGATCTATCATCTTGACATTCAACAACTATTCCAGATGGTAAATGGGTAATTCTTACTGCTGAGTCAGTTTTATTAATATGTTGTCCTCCCGCACCTGAAGCTCGATACGTATCAATTCTTATATCGGCTGGATTTATATCTACATCAATAATTTCATCAGCTTCTGGTAAAACTGCCACAGTGCATGCCGAGGTATGAATTCGTCCTTGTGTTTCAGTATCAGGAACTCTTTGAACGCGGTGACCTCCAGATTCAAATTTAAGTTTTGAGTAAGCCCCTGCACCATTAATTTTTGCTATGACTTCTTTATAGCCTCCAACCTCTGCTTCATTACTAGATATTATTTCTAATTGCCAGCGCATTCTTTCAACAAAACGAGAATACATTCTGAAAATATCACCCACAAATAATGCTGACTCATCCCCTCCTGCACCTGCTCTTATTTCAAGAAAAATATTCTTATCATCGTTCAAATCTTTTGGTAACAATAACATCTGTAATTCTTTTTCAATCTTTTCTAATTCAGTTTTCCCATTATCAATTTCAGTTTGAGCAAAGTCTTTCATCTCTGGATCACTAAGCATTTCTCTAGCATCAGAAATATCATTATCAAATTTCAGATAGTTTTTGTAAATATCAACAACAGGTAATATGTCTGAATGCTCTTTAGATATTTTTTTAAATCTTTCCATATCTTTTGTAGCATCTTCTTTACTTAGTTCTCGGTTAAGCTCCTCAATTCTTTCTGATAAAGCACTTAATTTATTTTGCATTGATATTTTCATTAATATTTTATTCTTTTAGGTTGTATATTTTTTTTAGTAAAGCTGAAATTTCCTTGGTTTCATTTGCTGCAGAATCGTTTAATGCTTTTGTTGGATGATGTAAAAACTTATTTGATAAATTATTGCTTAGAGAATCTAATATTTCGTCAAGAGATTTTCCATTTTTAAATTGTTTTTTTGCTTTATTAATTTCTTTTAATCTATTTTCTTCAAACTGGCTCCTTAAAGAAACGATGGTAGGACTTGCTTTTTTCTTATTCTCTTTTTGATAAAAATCATTAACTTTTTCTTTGATAATTATAAGCGCCTCATTAACTGCATCAACTCTGTTATCAATACCCTCTTGAGCAATTTGAGCAAGTTCATCAAGTGTATACAAAAAAATATCATTTAATTTTGATGTCTCAGATTCTATGTCTCTAGGAATTGCAAGGTCAATTAATAGCATTGGCTTATGCTTTCTTATCCTTATGGCTCTTTCAATCATTCCAAGTCCAATAATAGGTAACTGGCTACCAGTGCAGCTAATTACAATATCATAATCATGAATTTGATCATTTATTTCCCCAAGCAGACACGTTTGGGCACCTATTTTTTTTCCTAATTTTTTACCTCGGGCGATAGATCTATTTGCAATTGTAATCCCTTTTGGCTTAATACTATTAAAATACTTAGCAATTAATTCTGTCATTTCACCTGCCCCAACAAAAATTATTTTGGTTTGGTGAATATCTCCAAATATTTTTTTTGCGAGTGAAAATATTGAAGATGCTATGGTTGTATTACTTGCCCCAATATTTGTTTTAGATCGTATTTCTTTAGCTGCCCCAAAAACAGTTTCAAAAAAATGAGATAAGAACTTTCCTTGAGTTCCAGCATATTTAGAAATTTTTGCTGCTTGTTTCATCTGGCCTAGGATTTGAGTTTCTCCAAGAAGCATACTATCTAATCCAGAAGCAACGCGGTACGCATGGGTCAAAGCCTCTTTGTTATTAAAATGATATAAATATTTTTTTAGTTGTGATAATTTTATATGATGATAATCTGCAAGCCACTGGTAAATGATTTGTGTTTTTGGCCCATTAAAATAAATTTCAGTTCTATTACATGTTGAAAGAATAACAACTTGACTCACTTTTTTTTCTTTAAGATCAAGAAGAAAGTGACTTATTTGGTCTGAATGAAAGACGAATCTCTCCCTTATACCTAATGGTGCTGTCGTATGATTTAATCCTATTATATTTAAATTCATATTAATTTAATTTACTTACGTTATCTCTATTTAATCAAAAAGGGGTAAAATACGCATTTTACAATAAATAAACACAATTTTTGGGATCATAATTACTATGGATAAAAAATTTAGAATTGCCCCTAGCATTCTCTCTGCTAATTTTTCGAAATTAGGACAAGAAATAAATGATGTAATTTCATCTGGTGCTGACATAGTTCACTTTGATGTAATGGATAATCATTATGTACCAAACCTTACTATTGGTCCTTTAGTATGCGAGGCTATAAGACCAATAACTGATGCAATTATAGATGTTCATCTGATGGTGAAACCTGTTGATAGAATTATCCCTGATTTTGCAAAAGCAGGAGCTAACATCATAACTTTTCATCCCGAAGGTTCAGATCATATTGATAGGAGTTTATCTTTAGTAAGGGATAGCGGATGTAAATCTGGATTAGTTTTTAATCCAGCCACGCCTTTAGAATATTTAGATCATGTAATGGATAAAATTGATATGGTGCTGTTAATGTCAGTAAACCCTGGATTTGGTGGCCAAAAATTTATACCAGAGACTCTTAATAAACTAAAATCAGCTAGAAAAAAAATCGATAAATACACTGAAAAAACTGGTCGTGAAATATGGCTTGAAGTTGATGGAGGTGTAAATGCAGATAATATTACTGAAATTGCTAAAGCTGGGGCAGACACGTTTGTTGCTGGCTCAGCAATTTTTAAAGCTGGAAGCGATGATGATCCGAATCATTATGACACTATTGTTAAATCATTAAGAGCCTCTTTATCAAAAGCATAATTTGAAAAAATTTAATAATATAAAAGGCGTTTTTTTTGATTTAGATGGAACGTTGTTTGATACTGCACCAGAAATAATTTTTGCAACAAATCAAATGTTAAAAGATCTTAGCTTACATGAGTTGGAAAGAAATCTAATTAAAAGCTTTATTGGTAAAGGTGCAGATAATTTAATTAGAAAATCAATTTCATCTGCATCTAAAAAAGACCCTGAAGTTTTATTTAAAGAAGCCAAGGAATTATTTAATAAGTATTATATTTTAAATGCAGGTCAAAGCTTGACTTATGATGGAGTAGAGAGGGCTTTAATAGAGCTTAAGAAAAAAAAATTAATATTAGCGTGTGTTACAAATAAACCAGAAATTTTTACACAACTAATCCTAGAAGGATCGGGACTAGTTTCTTATTTGGATTTAGTTGTTTCAGGAGACACAGTGGACAAAAAAAAACCACACCCAATGCCCATTAAACATAGTTGTGACATGCTTGCATTGAAGCCAAAGGAAGCCATAATGGTTGGAGATTCATGTAATGATATCGAAGCAGGATTTTCTGCAGGGACTTATGTTGTTACAGTACCTTATGGATATCAGTATGGACAATCAATTAAATCTGATAAAGTGGATTTAGCAATAAAAAATTTGAATGATCTTGTACCAATAATCAATTAAGAAAATGTTTACTACACTAACAAAAGAACAATTTAACAAATATAAAGATCAAGGGTTTAATAGAATCCCACTGGTATTAGAAAGCTTTGCAGATTTAGATACCCCCCTTTCAGTCTATGCTAAATTGGCAAATCAGCCATATAGTTATTTATTGGAATCAGTAGAAGGTGGTGATAAGTTTGGAAGATATTCTATTATAGGTTTGCCATCAAAGTTAAGAATTCAAATTACAGATAATAAAATTTTGGTTATTGAGGGAGATAAAGTAAAAAAAGAAATAGCTGATGAAAATCCATTAGATTTTATTGATAGATTTATGGGGGACTTTAAAGTCCCAACTGATTTGGATTTACCAAGATATTCTGGTGGGCTTGCAGGTTATTTTGGGTATGAGACCATAAAATATATTGAGCCAAAACTATGTAAAGAATTTTTAAAAGATGATTTAAATTTACCTGATATTTTATTGATGTTTTCAGATGAGATTGTGGTATTTGATAATATATCCGGCACTTTATTTATGATTAATTACATCGATCCTTCTATTCCAAATTCTTATGAATTAGGAATAGAAAATCTACAATTATTAGCAAAAAAACTACAATCGGGACCATCCCCTTTTGCTTCATTTGAAGAATCAAAATCGGACAATGAAACTTTGTCCAAAGTTTTTTCAGAATTTGGAGAAGATGAATTTAAGTCTGCTGTATCAAAAGCTAAACAATATATTTTCGATGGCGATATCATGCAAGTGGTCATTTCTCAAAGGATGAATAGGACATTCAAATCAAATCCATTGGCTTTATATCGAACTTTGAGAAGTTTAAATCCATCTCCTTATATGTTTTTTTATAATATGGGAGATCATTATGTAGTTGGAGCATCTCCTGAAATTTTAGTAACTTTAGTTGGTGAAAAAGTAACTGTAAGACCAATTGCAGGAACTCGACCAAGAGGTATGGATGAAATTGAAGATATTAAGTTTGAAAAAGAATTATTATCAGACCCAAAAGAGATTGCAGAACATGTTCAATTAATGGATTTAGGAAGAAATGATATAGGAAGAGTATCTAAAACAGGCACTGTGAATGTAACAGATAAAATGATAATTGAGAGGTATTCCCATGTAATGCACATTGTTTCAAATGTTGAAGGTATTATGAAGAATAAATTATCTGCAATTGACGTTTTAAAAGCTTCTTTTCCAGCTGGAACTGTAAGTGGGGCTCCAAAAGTAAGGGCAATGGAAATTATCAATGAATTAGAATCTACTAAGCGAGGGGTTTATTCAGGAGCTGTAGGTTATCTGGGTTTTGATGGAGATATGAATGTAGCAATTGCAATTAGAACAGCTGTTATAAAAGACAATATTCTTTATGTTCAGGCGGGGGCAGGTATAGTAGCTGATTCAATTCCTGAAAATGAATGGGTTGAGACTCAAAATAAAGCAAAAGCAATTTTAAAGGCATCAGAGCTAGTTCAATCTGGCTTAACCGAATAAAAATAATGATAGTAATGATAGATAATTACGATTCTTTTACTTACAATCTTGTACAGTATTTTTCTGAGCTTGGACAAGAGGTTGTGGTCCATAGAAATGACAAAATAACTGTTGGTAAAATAAAAGAGTTAAATCCTCAATACATAGTATTATCACCTGGACCATGCACTCCAAAAGAAGCAGGTGTTTCATTGCAAGTAGTCGATTCTTTTAAAGGAAAGATACCGATTTTAGGAGTATGTTTAGGACATCAAACAATTGGGCAGGCATTTGGAGGTAAAATTATTCATGCAAAAACAATTATGCATGGAAAAACTTCTGAAATTCATCATACAAATACGGGAGTTTTTAAAGATATTAAAAGTCCATTTATTGCTACTCGTTATCATTCATTAGTAGTTGAAAAAATTTCTTGCCCTAGTTGTTTTGATATAACAGCATGGACTGACGACGACGAAATTATGAGTATTAAACATAAAACGATGCCTATTGAAGGTGTTCAATTTCACCCAGAATCAATTTTGAGCCAACATGGGCATGATTTATTATTAAATTTTTTAAAAAATTATGGCTAAACAATTTAAAAATTATTTAAATCCCTTGCTAAAAGGTGAAAATTTATCTTCATCAGATATGGAGTCTTTGATGACTCGTATTATGACTGGAGAATTAAGCTCTGCTCAAATAGCTAGTTGCATTGTTGCAATGCAAATCAAAGGGGCAACTCCAGATGAGATAGCAGCAGCAGCTTTAGTTATGCGAGAACATTCTAATAAAGTAATAGTTGAAGACTCCCAATATCTTATAGATACTTGTGGAACTGGAGGTGATAGTTTACAAACATTTAATGTTTCAACTATAAGTGCAATTGTATCTGCAGCTGCTGGCGCAAAAGTTGCTAAACACGGAGGAAGATCAGTTTCATCAAAATGTGGAAGTGCTGACGTATTAGAAGCACTTGGTGTTAATGTTAATTTAGACCATAAAAATTTAGGAATGTTAGTTGATCATATTGGTATTGGTTTTATGTTTGCACCTAATTATCACCCAGCGATGAAATATGTTGCTCCAGTTAGAAAAGATTTGGAAATTAGAACTATGTTTAATCTGCTTGGACCATTAACTAACCCAGCTTCTGCTAAAAGACAAGTTGTAGGTGTTTATAGTAAAGAACTTACTAAGACTTTTGCAAAAGTATTACAAAATCTTGGCAGTGAACATGTGCTTGTGGTTCATGGTGAGGATGGTATGGATGAGATTTCTATAACAGGAAAGACTTTTGTTGCTGAATTAAGAGATAATATTATTAAGGAATATACTATTGAACCTTCTTTATATAACGTGAAGACAGGAAGCTTGAAGGATATTATCGTTGAAGATCCTTCTCAATCAAAAAAAATAATACTTGATATTTTAAATGGAGAATTGTCAGTTGCTAGGGATATTACCTTGCTAAATGCAGGAGCTGCAATTTATATAGCTGGATTAGCAGATAATATAAATTCAGGCATTAAAATTGCAGAAGATGTTATTGACTGCGGCAAAGCAATGGAAAAATTAAATCAACTAAAATCCTCGTCCAGTCTTCATGACTAATATACTCGATAAAATTTTAATTACTAAAGTACTGGAGGTAAATCAGGCTAAATCAATTAAATCAATTGATGAGATTAAAGATGAAATCAATGAAACCTCAAAACCTCGAGATTTTATCGGTGCAATTAAAGATAAACATCAAAATAGTTTGCCTGCTGTTATTGCCGAAATTAAAAAAGCTAGTCCCTCAAAGGGGGTAATTAGACCTAATTTTAATCCAGACTCTATTGCCAAATCATATGAGTTAGGGGGTGCTGCATGCATCTCTGTTTTAACAGACCAAGAATATTTCCAGGGCGATCCGAGCTATATAGAGGCTGTAAAAAATAATTGTTCGCTACCAGTTCTAAGGAAAGATTTTATTATTGATTCTTATCAAATATTCGAGTCTAGAGCTTTGGGGGCTGATTGTATTTTATTGATTGCATCAGCCCTTAATATAGATGAATTAAAAGAGTTCGAATCAATAGCAAATGATTTAGGTATGGCAGTTTTAGTTGAGGCACATAATGAAGAAGAGCTCCAAAAATCAATATTGTTAAATACACCATTAGTGGGAATAAATAATCGAAATTTGAAAACATTCGAAGTATCTCTAAATACCTCTATTGATTTAGTTACTAAAATACCTAAAAATAGAATTACTGTTACAGAATCTGGTATTTTCAATCAAGGCGATATTAAATTGATGAATGATAATAATATTTTTACTTTTTTAGTGGGGGAAGCATTTATGCGAGATGAAAATCCTGGACAATCCTTAAGTGCATTAATAGATAATGACAATAACTAATCGACCAAGAAGAATGAGGCAAGATGAGTTTTCGAGAAAACTAATGAGAGAAAATAATCTTTCTGTTAGTCATTTGATTTATCCGATGTTTGTTATGGATGGAAATAGAACTAGACAAGATATTTCCTCAATGCCCGGAATTCAGCGTTTGAGTATTGATGAATTATTAAAAGATGCAAAAGAGTGTTTTGATCTTGGTATACCTGCAATTGCAATTTTTCCGGTAATTGAGGACTCATTAAGATCAGTAAATGCAGAGGAATGTTTCAATGAATCTGGTTTAATTCCAAAAGCAGTTAGTGCTTTAAAAAAATCTATTCCAAAACTTGGTGTTATTACTGATATCGCACTAGACCCTTATACTAGCAATGGACAAGACGGCCTTGTTGATAAAGATGGAAATATTTTAAATGATCAAACTGTTGATTTATTAGTTAAACAATCATTATGTCATGCAAAAGCTGGTGCAGATATCGTAGCACCTTCAGACATGATGGATGGTAGAGTTGGTAGAATTAGGCAAGCATTAGAAAAAAATAATTTTATAAATACTAAAATATTATCTTATTCAGCTAAATACGCTTCTTCATTTTATGGTCCATTCCGAGAGGCTGTTGCGTCTTCAAAAAAATTAGGCTCTTCATCTAAGGACACATACCAGATGGATCCAGCAAACAGTGATGAGGCTTTAAATGAAGTTAAGCTAGATTTAGATGAGGGAGCTGATATGGTAATGGTAAAACCTGGTATGCCTTATCTAGACATACTTTATAGAGTTAAGGAAACATTTCAGAAGCCTACCTTTGTTTATCAGGTGAGCGGTGAGTTCGCTATGATTAAGGCTGCTACTCAAAATGGTTGGCTTGAGGAAGAAAAAGTTATTTTAGAATCTTTGATATCTTTTCGAAGAGCTGGAGCAGATGCAATACTTACATATTTCGCTTTAGAAGTTGCAAGGTTGATGAAGAAGCTGAATTGAACTCAAATTCTTTTACTGCCTTAATATTTTTTCCTTTATTACTTAGTAAATTATTTTTTTTACTACGTATATCACTCTCAAAATAAACTTTTAATTCGATAGGAAACCAGACCCCTTCTAAAATAAAAGCAGGAATCTTTTTACTAGATTTTTTTTTGCTTAATTTTTCTTGATAAATTGTATCTTTTATATCAAAAGCAATATTATTATTTAATAAAATATATTCAACTTCTTTTATATTGTCTGTAAAAAGATTAATTTGGATCTTAGGAAATTTTGGTATTAAGCCTTCAAGTAATTGACCAGTTAGATGAGGATTAAAGTCTTTAAAAAGAAGCATAGTATTTAATGCTTCTTTTTTAATTTTTTTTATTATTCCTAAATCTATTTGCTCTTGGAAAATATTCTGATAATTTTTCAAAGCATTATCAATTTCATTATTTGAGGGAAGATTATCTCTAGTTAATAATCCCATTGATTTTGCGGCCTTTTTTTTTGCAAATAAGTAATCTGTGATTCCTTCTTCCATAATAATTTCTGCGGCTCGTGCAGCTACTATGAATCTATTATTATTTTTACTGTCATAAATCATCTAAGTTTTAATTAAGTAAAAAATAGGCGTTATTTGTTGGAGGAAATTCATCATAAAAATATTCATAAATTCCATCTTCGTTTTCCTTTGCTAACATTCCAGTTTTGGAGTTTATTTTTAAAGGTATTATTCCATCTGGAGATGACAATAATTTTTTTGGGTATTTATTTATTATTGGTTTCATGTAGTCAATCCATATTGGAAGTGCTGCTCTCGAACCACTTTCATGCTTACCAAGAGTTTTTGGTTGGTCATAACCCATCCAGGTAACTGTGACAATATCTGGATTGAATCCAGCAAACCAAGCATCAACAAGCTCATTTGTGGTGCCTGTTTTCCCAGCAATATCTGTACGTTTGAGTGTTTTAGCTTTTCTTGCTGTTCCAGTATTAATAACTTCTTTAAGCAATGAGCTCATTATAAATGCATTTCTTGGGTCTATGATTCTGGGTGTTTCCTCATTTGTTACTGAAAAGCTTTGTTTAATTTTTCTACCTTTAACATCAATAATTTTTTCAATAAAGTAAGGCTGCTTGAGATATCCTCCATTAGCAAAAACTCCATATGCAGCCACCATTTCTAGCGCTGTCACTTGACCTACACCAAGAGCCATTGATAAGTAGGGGGGGTGTTTTTTTTTATCAAAACCAAATCTTGTTATGTAATCTAAAGCATATTTTGGGTCAATATGCTTTAAAACTCTTATAGCAACTAAATTTTTTGACTTTGCTAATCCTTGCCTCAACCTTATAGCACCATCATATTTTTCATTATAATTTTGAGGCTCCCAATTTTCATTAGTATTGAGTTCTTTCGCAGTAATATAAATAGGAGCATCATTTACCAAAGTTGCTGCAGTTATACCTTTTTCAAGAGCTGCTGAGTATATAAAAGGTTTAAAGATCGATCCTGGTTGTCTATTTGCTTGAGATACATGATTGTACTTATTTCGATGAAAATCAAAACCACCTACTAAAGCCAAGATTGCCCCTGTATTTGGATCCATTGAGACTAATGAGCTTTCTACTTGAGGTAATTGAGTTGCAATCCAATAATTTCGTTTCTTTACAAATCTAATAACTGAGCCTGGCTTTAATAATTTTTCCCCTTCATTTTCTATCAATAAATCTTTTTTTAATAATTTTAGACCTCTTTTGTAAACACTAATTCTTTTTCCATTTTTTAAAAGAACATCAACTCTTAAAGGCTGTAAATCTAATATAACACCGGGAATAAAATCATTATAAGTTGGTATCACTTTAAGTTTTTTTAATAAAAATTTATCTCTTTCATTTTTGTTTTTGAATTCTTGTGATTTGAATTCAATAAAATCTTCAGGTGGTGCCAAGTCATGTCGAGCCATATAATTAATAATTCCATTTTTTACTGCACGATTAGCCATCATCTGATTTTTCTTTTTGATTGTCGTGTAAACTTTAAGGCCACTTGTATAAATCTTATCCCCAAATTCTTCAAATAATGTTTTTCTTACCATTTCAGCAACATAGTTTGCCTTAAGTTCACTTTTCATAAATTTTTCTTTAAGACTGAGGGAATCCTCTAAAGCTATAATATAAGTAGGTTTATCGATATAGCCATGCCGCAACATACTATTGAGAACATCACGTTGCCTATTGATTGCTAATTGTGGCTTTACTAAAGGATTATATCGACTAGGGGCTTTTGGAAGTCCTGCAAGCAACGCAGTTTCTCCTAAATTTAATTGATCAAGATTTTTACCATAATAGGTATTGGCTGCGGCTGCAAAACCAAAAGATCTTTGACCTAGATATATTTGATTAATATATAACTCTAGTATTTCCTCTTTTGATAAGGTTCTTTCAATTTTAATCGCAAGTAGTATTTCATTAATTTTTCTTTTCAATGTTTTTTCGGAAGTAAGAAAAAAGTTTCTTGCAACTTGCATTGTTATTGTGCTTGCTCCCTCGTGACTTTTACCAGTTATATTTCTAAGAGCAGCTCTGGTTATACCAATAATATCAATACCTGGATGTTCAAAAAACCGACGATCTTCGATAGAAAGAATTGCATTAATCATTTGTTGAGGTGTATCTGATATAGCTATAAAGTCTCTTCTTTCTTCTCCAAATTCTGCAATAAGAGCACCTTCTTTAGAATAAATTTGAAGTGGTTGTTTGGGGTAATATTTTTCTAAATGTGAAATATTAGGTAGCGTAGGATAAATGAGAGCAGAAATGAAGAAAATCATTGCTAAAATTGATAAGCCAGCTAGAAATGCAATGATAAGATAATTTTTAATGATTGAATACATAATAGTATTTAAATAAAGTTTAACTATAATATTAAACGTTTATTATAGAGGTTAAGTTTGCTATTTAATCTACTAAATCTTTAATTTTTAATTTATTTTAATAGAGAATTAAATTGAAACAAAAAAATATATTTTTAATCGGTCTGATGGGTTCTGGAAAAACTACAATTGGTAGGCTATTATCGAAAAATTTAAATAAAGATTTTTATGATAGTGATAACGTTGTTGAAGAAAAGACCGGCGTAAAAGTACCTTTAATTTTTGAATATGAGGGTGAGGTGGGATTTAGAAAGAGAGAAGAAAAAGTATTAAAAGATTTGGTATGCCATAAAAATATAGTATTAGCGACTGGAGGAGGCATTATTTTAAATAAAAGTAATTGTAAATTACTCGTTGATAACGGCTATGTTATTTATTTAAGATCTAATTGTGAGGATTTAGTATTTAGAATGACTGGTGATAAATCTAGACCGTTATTACAACAGGGGGACTTAAAAGAAACTTTGGAGACTTTATTTGAATTTAGAGATCCTATATACACATCTATTTCTGATTATATAATTGAGACTAAAAATAAACGTGCAAATGAAATTGCTTTTGAAATTGAATCTTTCGTTAAAAAAATATGAAGACTATTAAAATTAATTTAGAAAAAAGAAGTTATCCAATATATGTTGGAGAAAGCCTTTTAGAAAATCAGGATTTAATTAAAGACCATATACCTAATAAAAAAGTAGCTATCATCACTAATAAAACAGTAGCCTCATTTTATTTACAAAAACTATTAGATATTTTATCGGCTGAAAAAGAAATTATTTCAATCGTTCTTCCAGATGGAGAAGCTTTTAAAAATTATGAAACGCTTAATTTAATCTATGATGAATTACTAAAAAATAAAGCAGATCGTCAAATTTCATTAATAGCTTTAGGTGGAGGCGTCGTTGGAGACATAACCGGTTTTGCAGCAGCAACATTTATGAGGGGGGTAGACTTCATACAAATTCCAACTACTTTGTTATCACAGGTTGATTCTTCTGTAGGGGGAAAAACAGGAATTAATCATCACCTAGGAAAGAATATGATAGGCGCTTTTTATCAGCCTAAATGCGTTATTGCTGATATAAATGTATTGAAAACATTAGCTGATAAAGAATTATCTGCAGGTTTGGCTGAAGTTATAAAATATGGATTAATTAGGGACGCTAGTTTTTTTGAATGGCTTGAGCATAATATTGAAGGGCTTATTAGAAGAGACCCGAAACTATTAATTGAGGCCGTGGTTCGCTCTTGTCAGAACAAGGCAGATATCGTCGAATCTGATGAATTTGAATCTGGTATAAGAGCTATTTTAAATTTAGGCCATACTTTTGGACATGCTATAGAAACAGCCTCTGGTTATGGTAAATGGCTTCATGGAGAAGCTATTGCAACAGGAATGGTTATGGCAGCTTATTTATCAGAACAAATGGGGTGGATTACAGAAGAAGAGAATGAAAGAATAAAATCTTTATTTATTCGTGCAAATCTACCTATTAACCCACCAGAGATTTCAGTTCAAGAATTCCTTGACTTAATGCAGCTTGATAAAAAAACAAAAGAAGATCAAATCAATCTTGTTTTACAGCAAGGGATAGGTAAGGCTATCCTCACAAGTAATTACGATACTAAAAAGTTTCATAATACCCTTAAAAAGAAAGACTTTTAATGATACTGAAACCTTATGCAGCAGACCCAAACTTTAGTTTAGGTAGACAATATAATGAACCAAAATCAGAATTTAGGAACGACTTTCAAAGAGACCGTGATCGAATAATTCATTCGTCTGCATTTAGACGACTTGAATATAAGACACAGGTATTTGTTAATCATGAAGGCGACATGTTTCGAACACGCCTTACTCACTCATTAGAAGTCTCGCAGATTTCGAGAGGAATAGCGCGAACTTTAAATTGCCATGAAGACCTTGCTGAGTCTATTGCTTTGGCGCATGATCTGGGACATACTCCATTTGGCCATGCGGGGCAGGATTCTTTAAATACTTGCATGAAAGAATTCGGTGGCTTTGAGCACAATCTTCAGTCTTTAAGAGTTGTGGATTTATTGGAACAAAGATACGCTGATTTTGATGGATTAAATTTAACATTTGAAAGTCGTGAGGGTATCTTAAAGCATTGCTCATTAAATAATGCTCAAAATTTAGGGGTAATAGGCGAGCGCTTTATTAAGAAACAACAGCCCTCATTAGAGGCGCAATTAGTTAATCATGCTGATGAGATAGCATATAATAACCATGATATTGATGATGGTTATCGTTCAGGCGTTATAAAATTTAAGTCATTAATGGATGTTCCTTTATTCAAAGAATGTGCCGAACTTGTTAAAAAAGATTACTCTAGTATTGATGAAGTTAGATGGGTACATGAAACTATAAGAAGAATAATGCATAAACTAATCTCTGATATTTGTAAGACAAGCTCTGAAAATTTACTAAAGTCAAAACCTGAAACGATTGATGAAATTAGAGTGCTTCCTCAGTTAATAAATTTATCCAAAAATATGGCTCAAAGCCAAATAGAGCTTAAACGGTTTTTAAGGCACTTTCTTTATGAGCATGAACGAGTAATTGAAATGACTGATAATGCAAAAAAGATAATTAAAGATTTATTCTTTTATTTTATTAACGATCCATCTCTAATGCCAAAAGCTTTTCATAATAAATCAAAGGAAAATTTACCTCGGGTGGTGGCGGATTATTTGGCTGGAATGACAGATCGCTATGCAATTAAGATCCATAAAGATATTTAATCACCCTTTAATAGCCCCATAAATAATAGGATTTATTAATATTGTTGTTAATTTACAACAAAAATATAGATTTGTTACAAAAAAGTCACATTTACCTTGCTATTTGTTATCAAGATTGGGGATAATGGATATAACTCTTCTTAATGAGAAAGTTTATCTTAAGAAAGTTTTTTTGTTGAGAAAGTTATTTTTGAATTACTTTTTTAATCTTAGTATTTTAAAAGTAGTTTTTAATTTTAGGAGAAATATATGAATCAAAAAATTAATCTAGCAGTTGCGGGTGCAGCTCTAGCTTTAGGTGCTTCTGCAGCTAATGCTGGAATCGTAATCCCAGCAGGTGACTGGACATTAGATGTAAATGGTAACGTTAACGCATTCTTGAACTTTAATGATGCTGACGCTGCTAAAGGTTCTACACTTACAGGTAACATTGCAAACGGCCAAGATGGTCTTGGTGAATCTGATTCACAAGGTATCAACACTGGTCTATTACCATCATGGTTAGGATTTACTGGTACAACACGTCAAAACAATACTGATGTGTCGTTTACTATTTCATTCCAACCAAATGCTTCAGATAACTCTGCAGCTGGTGATAATAAAACTCCTCTTAATCGTCAGTCATATTTATCATTTGGTGATAAATCATGGGGTTCTATCAAACTTGGTAAAGATATTGGTATCTTTGCTTCTGGTGCGATCCTTAACGACATGACACTATTAGGTGTTGGTTCTGCTGCTACTGGTAGATCTGGTGGTGCTACTACACTAGGTGGTATTGGTACTGGTTATGTTTATGCTGCATGGAAGGGTCAAGCTACATATACGACTCCAAACATGGGTGGATTCCAAGCTAAAGTTGGTTTAATGAATCCAAATCAAATCCCTGATGCAAGTACAAATGTAACAACTAGAACTTATTCAACAACATCAACATTCACTGGTAAAACAGCGGATATTACTGGTTCTATTTCATCATCTGTTGCTCACGCATCGATTTCTCTAACTGTTATATCATCTGGTACTGTTGCATCAACAACAACTGCTACTGATACAGTTACTGGTGCAGCTTCTTCAGCTGTAAACCAAGATCGATTCGGTATTGAGGCAGAAGCTTCATATTCATGGACTGGCGATGTAGCAGGTAAAGTTTGGGTTTCTGGTGCATCTTACGATGTTACTCGTATCAAAGCATTAACAGCTTCAACAAGCCAATCTTATGATATTACAGCAGTCGATGTAGGTGCTTCTATTAGCGCTGGTAACTTCGGTTTAGTTGGTTACTACTATGATGGTGAAGGTCTAGGTACAACACTATTTGGTAACCTTGGTGTTACTGCTGCTGGTCTAGAGCGTGATTCAGACGGTGGTTATGTTCAAGCTACATATGTGATACCAACAGGTACTAAAATTGGTGTTGCTTATGGTGTTTCAAATCTTGATACAGCATCTGGCGAAACTAACGCTACATTAGTTGAAGAAAACGAACGTTGGACTGTGGGTGCATACCATCCATTAACTAAGCATCTAAATTTAGTTGCTGAGTACAATTCAACAGAATCTTCAGGTCAAACATCAGCAAACAACATGGAGAATGATTCATTATCTCTAGGTGCTATCTTATTCTTCTAGGACTTAAATCTTAGTAGAAGTTTGACAAGTAGTAGATTTATTTAAAAACGGCATCTTCGGATGCCGTTTTTTTTATTTGTTATTTATTTAATCGTATAAAATACCAATTAAGAAGATAAGATTTTATAATATGAAAAAAAATATTAATTTAGATGAATTACTAAATAATGCTCTTGGATTTATCAAGGACAAAGATTACGATGAGGCTATGGCAATATATGAGAGAGTCTTAGAGGAAGATAGCATGCATCCACAAGCACTTTCTCATTTATCAATAATATATCTCATGAAAGAGAAATATACTCAAGTAGTTGATACGATAAAGAAATTATTAAAGGTAATACCACCGATCATTGGCGATTACCAAAATTTGGCCCTTGCTTATATTGCGTTAAAAGATTATGAGAATGCAATAAATACATACAAAAATATTATAGAAATTAATCCCAATCATGCAGAAACTTATAAACTTTTAGGTGATGCACAAATGGAAGTTGTAGATTATTTTGGAGCTATTGATTCCTATAAAAAAGCTTTAGAATTGGAACCAGATAAATTTCAATCAAAATACGATTACGGTAATATCTTAGTAATATGTTTACATCACGATGAAGCCCTAAAATACCTAAGAGAAGCTCTTAAAATCGACCCTAATCATATTGAATGTATGAATCTCATAGGTAGAAGCCTTTCTGCAATTTGTGAGTATGAAGAAGCTAAAAAAATTTATAAAAAACTTATGAAGCTTGCACCAGATGCAGTTCTTCCTCACATAGATTATGCTTCTTGTTTAGCATACGAGGGAGGATATGATGAGCCAGTTAAGATATTACAAGAAGTTTTAATTAAGAAGCCAGAAAATAGAATTGCAAATACAAATTTAGGATTATTTCATTTATCCAATAAAAATTTTAAAGAAGGTTGGAAATATTACGATGAAAGAATTTTAATGAGAAATGATAAGGATGTTACTAAAAGGCATGACATGCTTAAAAACTTTTTTAGTATTGATATGAATAAAAAAGAGCTAAAAATAGATGAAAAGATAATAATTTTAATAGACGCAGGTTTAGGCGACGTCATCCTTGGTTTAAGTATGCTGACAGAATTCCATAAAAAATTTAAAAATATAAGTGCTGAAGTTGATTATCGTTTATTAAATCTTTGTAAAAGATCATTTCCAGATATTAATTTTTATCCAGTACGAGAAAATAGGCATAAACTCATAATTGATTATGACCTTAGTAATTTTGATAAAGGTATTTATTGGGGAAGTTTGGGTAAATATGTTCGTCAAGAAATAGAAGATTTTCCAAAAAAAGAGACAGCATTTCTAAATCCAGATAAAAACAAAATTAATATAATAAAAAACAAATTAGAACCAAGAAAAGATATCCTTTGTGGTATTTCATGGAAAAGTTTCGCACATGAGGGAAGACACAAAACAGCAATGCTTGAAGATTTACTTCCGATTTTTAAACTCAAAGGAATTAGTTTTTTAGATTTACAATATGAAGATAAAAATGATATTGGCCATACTTCTTTAGAGAAGGAAAAACTTTTTAAAGAAAGAAATATTAAAATTGATGATTATGAAGATATTGATAAACGTGAGGATATTGATGACTTAACAGCACTAGCATCAAATTGCGATATTATAGTGACCTGTAGTAATGTAACCGCACACATTGCAGGGGCATTGGGTAAAAAAACATTTTTATTTGTACCCTTCCGAAGAGGTAAGCTATGGTATTGGCATGATAAGATAGGTGACAGCATTTGGTATCCAAATATTAAAATTTATACTGCAGAATCTTTCAATAGCTGGGGAAATATATTTCAAAAAATAGCTGATAAAATTCAACAAGAATTATAATTAAGCCCGTGAAATTTTTAGCTCTTTAATCTTTCGAGTAACGGTGTTTCGGCCAATACCCAAGAATTTTGCAGCAACAAGCTTACGATATTTTGTATGTTCGAGAGTTTTCTCAATTATAATTTTTTCAACTTGATTAATAAAGAAACTATATAAATCTGGTTCTTCATCTAGTAATTTTCTAGATAAATCTCTTGCTAAATTTTCTTGCCACTCGTTAGCATTATTAATCAAGTTTATTGGCTCATTCTTAAGTTCAGAAGGAAGGTCGCTAACAATAATTTGATTTCCAGGAGACATAACAGTTAGCCAGTGACATACATTTTCTAGCTGCCTTACATTTCCTCTCCATTGGAGATTTTTAAAATATTCTAATACTTCTTTTGATAGAGATTTTGGAGTTACTCTTAGCTGATTAGCACTTTTAACTAAAAAATAATTTGATAGTGTAGGTATATCTTCGACTCTATTTCTTAATGGGGGTACAGTAATTCTTATTACATTTAACCTATGAAATAGATCTTCCCTAAATTTACCTTCTTTAACAGACTCTTCTAAGTCTTGATGAGTCGCAGCTATAACTCTAACATCAGTTTCAATAGCATCTTGTCCACCTACCCTATAAAATTTACCGTCGCTTAAAACTCTTAATAATCTTGTTTGAAGTTCCATTGGCATGTCACCAATTTCATCTAAAAATAATGTACCTCCATTAGATTGCTCAAATCTTCCTTTTCGGAGATTTTGAGCTCCAGTAAATGAACCTTTCTCATGGCCAAATAATTCTGTCTCAAGAAGATCTTTTGGAATTGCTGCAGTATTTATAGCGATAAAAGGAGAATTCTTTCTATCACTATTTTTATGTATTGCATTTGCAACTAATTCTTTACCAGACCCAGATTCACCATTTAAAAGTACGGTAGCATTTGATTTGCTTAATCTTCCAATGGCACGGAATACTTCTTGCATTGATTGTGCCTGTCCTATAATATCTGGAAGATTTTCGTCTAGAGCGTCAGGATCAGCTTTCTCTTTTGTTGTTTGTTCCAATGCTTGAATGATAATCTCTATTACTTTATCTATATCAAAAGGCTTAGCAATATATTCAAAAGCTCCTTTTTGAAAGGCAGAGACCGCAGTATCTAGATCTGAATAGGCTGTCATAATGATTATTGGTATATGCGGAAATTTTTCTTTTACTTTAGTTAAAAAATCAATACCTGATTCTCCTGGCATTCTAATATCACTTAAAATAACAGAGGGTGTTTCGTGATTAAATTGATTAATTGCTTCATTTGTATTACTGAAACATAGACAAGGGAGATTTGCTTTTGATAAAGCTTTTTCGAATACCCATCTTATAGATTTATCGTCATCAAGTACCCAAACTTTTTTCATTTAACTGCCTCATTAATTTTTAAATTATTTTCAATAGGAAGAATAATTGAAAATTTTGTTTGACCGGGAACGCCAGAACAATCAATCATGCCACTATGTTGCGTTATGAAGTTTTGGGCTAAAGAAAGCCCTAATCCAGATCCAGACTCTTTACCTGAAACTAATGGGTAGAATATTTTATCTATTAATTTGCTATCGATTCCTGGCCCATTATCAATAATATCTATACGTATCGCTGTAGTATGTTTTTTTTTGTGAAAAACAATTTGACTTTCTGCTCTAGTAATAAAATTTAAAACCATTTCATTTTTTGGATGTTCTTGGAGCATTGCCTGAACTCCGTTTCTTGCAACATTTAAGACAGCTTGAATCAATTTTTCTCTATCCCCGATAAATTCGGGTAGGCTTATATCGTAATCTCTTGAAAGTTTTAAGTTCTCTGGAAATTCTGACAATATTAAACTACGAACTCTTTCTAAAACTTCATGAATGTTAGTTTTTTTATATACAGGAAGTTGATGGGGAGTTAATAATTTATTCATAAGGTTTTGAAGTCTATCTGCCTCATTAATTATTATTTGTGTATATTCTTTTAATGTTTTTTCATTCAATTCTTTTTCTAAAAGTTGGGCTGCCCCTCTTAAACCTCCAAGAGGATTTCTTATTTCATGGGCAAGATTCCTTAGTAATTCTGAATTAGCTTGTTGTTGGATAAACATTCTTTCTTCCCGAGCAACTCTTAATTGTTGATCCATTTGAATAAACTCTACGAAAAAGTCAAACTCCTCATATTCAATTGGTGAGATTGTAAAGCTCACGCATATAGTTCTATTTTGCTTGGTTTTAATGAAATACTCATGTTCGCGATAAGAGCTTTGTTTAGCTTTAGCTTGATTTAGTGCCTCTTTAAAAAATTCAATATCTTCAAAGAAGATACTTATATTCTTATTAACAACTTTTTCATGGCTCAATTCAAATAATATTTCTGCACTTGGATTCATATGCTTTATATTTAGATTTTTATCGCAGACTAATACGGCAGTAGCTAAGTGCTCCATTCCTTTTAAATTATTTTTCATTATTACTGGCATCATTTTAAGCCCTACCAAGTTTAATAAGCAAGATTGAGGTAGTTAGATTTAAAATAATTATTCCTTAAACCGTATATAAGTATCATTCCAATTTTCCCCCTCTCGCACAACATTAGTGCATATTGATTTTAGTTAAAAAAAAGGCAGATTTTAATCCGCCCTTTTTGTAATTTATAAACTGTAATACATATCAAACTCAACTGGATGAGGAGTCATTCTTAAACGAGTCACTTCTTCCATTTTTAAGTCAATAAAGCTATCAATAAAGTCATCAGAGAAAACCCCACCTTCAGTTAAAAATTTTCTATCAACTCTTAATGCTTCAAGGGCTTCAGGTAAAGTTGCTGCGACTTGCGGTATCTTTGCTTCTTCTTTAGCTGTTAAATCATACAAGTCCCTTGTTTCTGCTTCACCTGGATGAATTTTATTTTGAATACCATCAAGACCTGCCATCATAAGTGCACTAAAAGCTAAATATGGATTTGCCATTGGGTCTGGAAATCGGACCTCAATTCGTCTGGCTTTATCAGATGATACATATGGAATGCGAATTGCAGCGGATCTATTTTTTGCTGAATATGCAAGCATCACTGGTGCTTCAAAACCAGGTACTAAACGTTTGTATGAATTTGTTGAAGGATTAGTTATAGCATTTAATGCTTTACCATGTTTAATAATTCCTCCAATATAATAAAGAGCAGTTTCGCTTAAATTTGCATATTTTTTGCCTGCAAACATATTTTTTCCACCCTTCCAAATCGATTGGTGAACATGCATACCCGTTCCATTATCATTTAAAATTGGTTTTGGCATAAAGGTCGCTGTTTTACCAAATCTATGAGCTGTATTCATTACAACGTATTTAAGGATTTGAGTCCAATCGGCTCTTTGAGTTAATGAAGAAAATTTAGTACCAATTTCATTTTGACCTGCTCCCGCAACTTCGTGATGATGAACTTCAACAGGAACGCCCATTTCTTCCAATGTCAAGCACATTTCAGATCTGAGGTCTTGTAGTGAATCCACAGGAGGTACTGGAAAATAACCACCTTTTACTCTAGGGCGATGTCCAACATTCCCTCCATCATGTTCATTATCAGAGTCCCATTCAGCTTCTTCAGAGCTAATATTTACTGAAGATCCGCTCATTCCAGAGCTCCATGTGATTGAGTCAAATACAAAAAACTCAGGCTCAGGGCCAAAGTAAATAGTATCTCCGATACCAGTTTTCTTAAGGTATGTCTCAGCACGATTCGCTATTGTCCGAGGATCTCTATCATAACCTTTGCCATCTGTTGGATCTTCAACATTACAGGTTAATATTAAAGTTTTTTCCTCCATGAATGGATCAATATTAGCTGTATTAGGATCTGGCTTAAGTAACATATCTGATGCATTAATACCCTTCCATCCTGCAATTGATGAACCATCAAATGCATGACCATCAGTAAATTTACTCTTATCAAAAGCTGAGGTCGGCACTGAAACATGCTGCTCTTTACCTTTGGTGTCTGTAAAACGAAGATCAATAAATTTGATCTTTTCTTGTTTAATTTTTTTCATTACATCAGCGGCAGCCATACTAAAACTCCTCTAAAATAGTTAGTTTTTATATATAATATACAAGCAAAAATAATGCCAATATTTAATTCGATAAATTAACCGATTTATTTATAAAATACATCAAATAAATACAATATGCACTATTATAATGCATTTTTACTAAATAATTGCACTATTATAATGCATTAAATATTTTTCTTGTTATATTTTTATTGTTTATAATTAAGTTAATGAAAGATAAAATAAAAAAATTTGCAGTTCTTGGTCATCCGATATCGCATTCCCTTTCGCCTCAAATTCATTTTTTATTTGCAAAAGAGTTCTCAATTAATTTAGAGTATAAAAAATTTGATATTAAAGAGAATAATTTATTGGAAAGAATTGAAAGCTTAAAAGATGAAGGTTATTTCGGTTTAAATATAACCCTTCCATTAAAGTATTCCGTATTTCAAATTTGTGATGAACTTTCAGAAAGAGCATCTTTTTGTAAATCTGTTAATACAATTACATTTTTAAAAAACAAAATTATAGGTGACTCAACTGATGGTAGGGGCCTAATAAGTGATTTAAAAAATAAAAATGTTCTAATAAAAGGAATTAGTATTCTTTTAATTGGGGCAGGTGGAGCGGCTAATGGGGGAATTTATGATCTTATTCAAAGTAGGCCTGAGAAAATTTATATAATCAATAGAACTTATACTAAAGCAATAGAAATGAAAAAATATTGGGAGCTATTCGCCAAAAAAAATCAGGTTAGTTTAGAAGTAATAGATTTAAATTTTTTGTTCTCAAAAAATTTATCTTCCCAATATAATTTTGATTTAATAATAAATGCTACTTCTTCTTCATTGACAAGCCAAGATTCCCCAATACCGGAAAATACTTTTAATTTTCTAAATAAAAATGGTAATTGTTACGACATGATGTATGGGTCTGAAACACCATTTATGAGAGATGCCTATAAAAAGACTGATTTAGTTTATGATGGAATTGGAATGTTAATTGAACAGGCAGCTACAAGTTTTAATATTTGGCATCAATTGCAACCATCAACAAAAAATATTGAAGTTGCTTTAAAAGATTTATAAATATTTCTTTAGGTATTTTCCAGTAAAGCTTTTTTTAATACCTATAATTTTTTTAGGGGGGCCTTCTGCAATAATTTCACCACCTCCATCTCCACCCTCAGGCCCTAAATCTATAATCCAATCTGCAGTTTTAATAACATCTAAATTATGCTCAATTACTACTAGAGTGTTGCCATTCTCTCTTAATTTATGCAGTACATTGAGTAATAACTGAATATCAGCAAAATGTAAGCCAGTCGTTGGTTCATCTAAAATATAAAGTGTTCGTCCTGTATCTCTTTTTGAAAGTTCTAAGGCTAATTTAACTCTTTGTGCCTCACCCCCAGATAGAGTTGTCGCATTTTGACCTAATTTAATATATCCCAAGCCTACATCTAAAAGTGTTTTTAGTTTTCGTTCAATTGTTGGTATAGCAATAAAAAATTCATGGGCCTCTTCTACAGTAAAACTCAAAATATTATGAATATTTTTCCCTTTATAAAATATTTCGAGTGTCTCACGATTATAACGATGTCCATAACAAGAGTCACATTCGACATAAACATCCGGTAAAAAATGCATTTCAACTCTAATCACACCATCACCTTCACAAGCTTCGCATCTGCCACCTTTAACATTAAAAGAGAATCGACCTTGATTGTATCCTCGTGCTCTACTCTCTTGAACTTTAGAAAAAAGATCTCTTATTGGAGTAAACAAACCAGTATATGTAGCAGGATTAGATCTTGGAGTTCTTCCAATTGGACTTTGGTTTACATCTACAACTTTGTCAAAGAAATCAAATCCTTCTATGTCCTCATATGATGCTGGTTCTAAATTGCTTCGATAAAGATGTTTTGCTACGGCATTATAAAGAGTGTCATTAATGAGTGTCGACTTTCCACTTCCAGAGACGCCCGTAACGCATGTAAAAAGTCCAATAGGAAGATTTAAGTCAATATTCTTTAAATTATTCCCAGATGCTTTTGTAATTTTAAAAAAAGAATTGTTAGGTGTCTTTATTTTTTTTGAAACTGTGATTTTTTCTAGCCCACTTATATATCGACCAGTTAAAGAAAATTTATTATTAGCAATTTCATTAGGAACTCCCTGAGCAATAATTTTCCCTCCGTGAACCCCTGCACCCGGGCCGATATCAACAACATAATCAGCTGTCATAATTGCATCATAATCATGTTCAACAACAATTACAGTATTTCCTATATCCCTAAGATTTTTTAAAGTTTGCAGGAGCTTATCATTGTCTTTTTGGTGAAGTCCAATAGATGGTTCATCTAAAACATACATTACTCCAGTTAAGCCACTTCCAATCTGAGAAGCTAACCTAATTCGTTGAGCTTCCCCACCAGAAAGAGTTTCAGCAGATCTAGAAAGAGATAAGTAATCGAGACCAACATCTATTAGAAAATTGAGTCTATTTTTTATTTCTTGATTTATTTTGCTTGCAACTTGCGCCCGAAAACCTAATAATTTTATATTATTGAAAAATTCTAAAGATTTTTTGAGGGGTAGCTTACAAATTTCATGTAAATTGAGATCTCCAACTAATACATTTCTTGCCTCAATTCTTAATCGAGTCCCTTTGCATGAAGGACATTCTTGATTACTCAAATATTTTGCTAATTCATCTCGCACACTGCTTGAATCAGTTTCTTGGTAACGCCTTTTAAAATTATTAATTACACCCTCAAATACATGCTTTTTTGAATTAATGGCCCCTTGTTCGTTAAAATAACTAAACTCTATTTCTTCCTTACCACTTCCAAATAAAATAATATTCTTGATATTTTCATCAATTTCTTGGTAGGGTATTTCAAGGTCAAAATCATAATGTTTAGCTAGACTATCTAATAACTGATAATAGAATTGATTACGCTTATCCCATCCTTTAATAGCACCAGATGACAATGATAGTTGTGGAAAGGCAACAACCCGATTTGCATCAAAAAAGTTTTTATGCCCTAAACCATCGCATTCTGGACATGCTCCCATGGGGTTATTAAAAGAAAATAATCTTGGTTCTAATTCAGTTAAAGCATATTCACAATGAGGACATGAGAATTTTGCAGAGAATAACTTTGTTTCTTTGGTATCCATGTTAATGGAAATGATTTTGCCATCAGCAATCTTCAAACCTGTTTCAACTGACTCAGTAATTCGTTGTTTGATGTCAACATGAATTTTTATTCGATCAATTACTACATCTAATTGATGCTTTAGATTTTTTTGGATAATGGGAATATCATCTATTTCATAGGTGGTTCCATCTAGTCTAATTCTTATAAATCCTTGAGCTCTTAATTCGTCAATTAAATCTGAATGACTACCTTTTCGTCCATTCACTACAGGTGCAAGCAACATAATTTTAGTATCCTCTTTAAGAGAAAGAAGTTGATCAACTATTTGCGAGACTGTTTGTGCTTCAAGTTTTGTTTTATGAGTAGGACAGTAGGGATCTCCGGCGCGTGCATAAAGTAATCGAAGATAGTCGTGTATTTCAGTTACAGTCCCAACAGTTGAGCGTGGATTATGTGAAGTTGATTTTTGTTCTATAGAGATTGCAGGTGACAAACCTTCAATCATGTCAACATCAGGTTTATTCATTCTGTCTAGAAATTGTCTAGCATATGCTGACAAGGATTCTACATATCTCCTTTGTCCTTCCGCATACAGAGTGTCAAATGCAAGAGAAGATTTTCCGGATCCAGATAAACCCGTAATAACTATAAGTTTATTTCTAGGAAGATCTAAGGAAATATTTTTTAAGTTATGGGTTCTGGCCCCTTTAATTTTAATATAATCCATTTTATTTTATCTTTTTTTAGGAGCAACCTGATATTATATTTTATTATCTCTAATTTAGTAACTAAAGTTTTATTTTCATAGGTATTTATAAGAATGTCGCCATTAGAAATTAAATCTAGTGTAATTCTTGCTTCGATTTATTCACTCCGAATGCTTGGAATTTTCTTAATTCTTCCTATATTTTCTATTTATGCTTCGGAGCTATCAGGAAGACCTTCAGAATTTCAAGTTGGCTTAGCTTTTGGTATTTATGGATTAACACAAGCAATTCTTCAAATTCCATTTGGGATGACTTCTGACTATTATGGAAGAAAGCCAGTAATTTATTTTGGATTGATATTATTTCTAATTGGCTCAATTATTGCAGGTATATCCGAGCAAATAGAAGGGGTTATTATTGGCCGTGCAATTCAAGGTTCCGGGGCTATTTCTGCAGTTTTAACAGCATTCTTATCTGATTTAACAAGTGACAAAAGTAGAACTAAAGGAATGGCAATTATTGGGGTATCAATCGGCTTAACATTTGCACTATCATTAGTGATTTCACCAATACTAAATAAGGTTATTGGTGTTCCAGGTATATTTATATTAATGAGTATTTTAGCTTTTATTGCTATAGGAGTTGTAAGATTTTTTATTGATGAGCCTTTAGCTAAAGAAAAAATTAATTCAAAAAATACAAAAGACATAAAAAGTATTTTAAAAAGTTTTGATTTAAATCGGCTCAATTTTGGTATTTTTACATTACATGCTTCTCAAATATCAATGTTTATGGCAATTCCGTTTTACTTAATAAATCAGGGTGATGTCGCATTAAATCAGCATTGGTTTATTTATTTATTAGTTTTACTTGTGTCTTTTATTTTCATAGTGCCTATGATTATATATTCCGAAAAGAAGAATAAAATTAAAGAATATTTTATATTTTCAATAGCTTTGTTATTTGCTACACAATTTTTATTCATTTACTTTGCTAATGGCATTGTCGGTATCATGATAGCTTTAATATTTTATTTTATTGGGTTTAACTATCTAGAGGCTTCTTTGCCAAGTATAGTAAGTAAGATGGTACCAAATCAAAGGCGAGGTTTAGCTTTAGGAGTGTATAATACATCTCAATCGTTAGGTATTTTTGTAGGTGGTTCATTAGGTGGATTTATTGCAAATTTTTATGGTTATCAGGGAGCTTTTTTATTTTGTAGCCTGCTAATTATGATTTGGCTTTCTTTGGCAATATCCATGAAAATGCCAAATAAAAAAAATTAGTAAAATTATAATTACAACATGTGAGAAAATAGTAATTAATTAATTAAATAACTAGGAGAAAATATGCCATCAGTTAATAAGGTAATGTTGCTTGGGAATCTCGGGAGAGATCCTGAAGTTAGAACCTTTCCTAATGGAGATTCTGTATGTAATTTTAGTATTGCAACCAGTACATCATGGAAAGATAAGGTTTCAGGCGATAAAAAAGAAAAAACAGAGTGGCACAATATTGTGATGTATAGAAAATTAGCTGAGATTGCAGGGGAATACCTTAAGAAAGGGAGCTCTATATTTATTGAAGGAAGTCTGCAAACAAGGAAGTGGCAAACTAAAGAGGGTCAAGATAGATATACGACAGAAGTGGTTGCAGATACAATGCAAATGTTAGGAGGTAAAGATAATCGTAATAATACGTCAAATAGTTCTGAGGATAATTTTAATCAAGAACCAGAAAGAGTAATTAAAAATGAAGCTAGTTCAAGTTCATCGGGTGAGCCTGATATGGTTCTACCAGAAGACGATATTCCCTTTTAATAGGGTTTTTAGAACATGCCTTTATATGAGTACCTATGTTCTTATTGTGAGTATCAAGATGATGTACTAGTAAAATCATCGATCGACCCATTATTAAATTGCCCGGCTTGTAAGAATAAAACATTTAATAGGCAAGTTTCAGCACCTCACTTTAAATTAAAGGGGTCAGGCTGGTATGAGACAGATTTTAAAAATAAACCAAAGACTGAAGATTCTAAACCTAAAGAATTAAAGAATAAAAATGAAAAGACTACTAAAATAAATAAAACTGAAATTTCAAAAAATAATGATTAAAAAAAACTTTTTAACTGGTTTATTGGTACTAATCCCATTAATTCTGACTTTTTGGGTGCTGTTCTCTTTGATTAAGTTCTTAGATCAAATATTATTCCTACTCCCTGCTACTTTAAGGCCTGATTATGTTCTAGGGACTGAGGTGTTTGGATTTGGTGTGATTTTGACATTTATCATCATATTAATTACAGGAATAATTGCAAATAATTTTTTTGGAAAAAAAATAATTGGTTTATATGAGGTGCTTCTTAATCGACTACCATTTGTGAAATCCATTTATAAAAGTATTAAGCAAGTATCTGATACATTATTATCTAGTTCAGGAAATGCTTTTAGTAAGGCTGTTCTAATTGAATTTCCAATTTCAGGTACATATACCTTTGCGTTTATTACTGGGCAACCTGATGAAATAATTACAAAGGATTTAGATGGTGAGTACGTAAATGTTTATGTGCCAACAACACCTAACCCTACATCAGGATATACCTTAATGGTTCCAAAAAATAAAGTTGTAGAGTTAGATATTAGCGTAGACCAAGTTTTAAAATATGTTATTTCAATGGGTGTAGTCCCAACTGATAAAAAGCTTAAACAAAAATAATAATTACTTATAGAAGAGAATTAAGATGAGAACGCATTATTGTGGTGAATTAAATAAAAGTCATGAAAATGAAGAAGTAATCCTTTGTGGGTGGGCACATAGAAGAAGAGATCATGGTGGAGTTATCTTTATTGATTTGCGAGATAGGGAGGGATTAGCTCAAATCGTCATTGACCCTGATACTCCAGATGCCTTTAAAATCGCAGAAACAATCAGAAATGAGTTTGTATTAAAGGTTACTTGTAAGGTAAGACTTAGACCTGAAGGAACAATAAATTTAAATCTTCCTTCAGGAGAAATTGAAATGTTAGCATCTAAAGTAGAGATTTTAAATCAATCTTTAACCCCCCCATTTATGCTTGACGATGAGACGATTTCAGAAGCTGTACGTCTCGAGTATCGTTTTATTGATTTAAGGCGAGATGTAATGCAAAGAAACCTTATGCTAAGAAACGATACATCAAAAAGCATAAGAAATTTTTTAGATCAAGAAGGGTTTATTGAGTTAGAAACTCCAATATTAAATCGGAGTACTCCTGAGGGAGCCAGAGACTATTTAGTCCCATCAAGAATTCACCATGGAGAGTTTTTTGCTTTGCCTCAATCTCCCCAGTTGTTTAAACAAATTTTAATGGTATCTGGTTTTGATCGATATTATCAAATTGCTAAATGTTTTAGAGATGAAGACCTGAGAGCTGACCGTCAACCTGAATTTACTCAAATTGACATTGAAGCATCTTTTATTAATGAAGAAAGTATTATAGAAATTTCTGAAAATATGATCCGACAAACGTATCAAGAAGTCTTAAATATTAATTTACCGTTATCATTTCCTAAAATATCTTATAAGGAAGCGATGATTCTATACGGCTCAGATAAACCTGATTTAAGAGTTACCCTTGAATTAACTGAAATGACTGAAGAAATGAAAGGTGTTGATTTTAAAGTATTTTCTTCCGCTGCAAATATGGAAAATGGGAGAGTAGCTGCATTAAAGGTTCCAAGTGGGGCAGACTTATCTCGTTCAGAAATTGATGCTTATACTGAATTTGTAAAAATTTATGGTGCTAAAGGTTTAGCTTATATTAAAGTTAAAGATAAAACTCAACTTAATGAAGAGGGGCTTCAAAGCCCGATTGTTAAAAATATTAATACTGAGGCATTAAAAGCAATAATTAATAAAACTGATTCAAAAAATGGTGATCTAATTTTCTTTGGTGCAGATAAAGCAAAAATAGTAAACGAGGCCATGGGTGCTCTTAGGGTTAAAATTGGACATGAGAAAAAACATCTAAATGAAATGGAATGGGCACCATTATGGGTAGTTGATTTTCCAATGTTTGATTATGATGAAACTTCAAAGACATGGAATGCTCTACATCACCCATTTACAGCACCTCAGGATGGACATGAAGAATATTTAGATTCAGATCCTGGTAAATGCTTATCAAAAGCATATGATATGGTCATAAATGGTTGGGAAATGGGCGGTGGCTCTATTCGTATTCATAAATCTGATCTGCAATCTAAAGTATTTAAAGCGTTAGGAATATCAGATCAAGAGGCAAAAGATAAATTTGGATTTTTATTAGATGCGTTAAAGTATGGTGCACCTCCACATGGAGGCGTTGCATTTGGATTAGATAGAATAGTAACTTTATTGGCAGGTTCTGATTCTATAAGGGATGTAATAGCTTTTCCAAAAACACAAAAGGCCCAGTGCTTAATGACAGAATCACCTAATCGAGTAGATGAAAAACAATTAAAGGAATTACATATTAGGTTAAGAGCTTCAAATTCAGAGCAAAAGAATGATTAGCGGTATTAATCATTACAACCTTAGGTCTGAAGCTAAGATGATGGAAAACTTAAAAAATTTCTATATTGAAATCGTTGGCCTTCAATTGGGTACTAGACCTCCATTTAAAAGTAATGGTTATTGGCTTAATGCTGGCCAAAAAGATATTTTACATTTAAGTGAAACAAAAAAAAATGATGATAATCCTGTTAATATAAAAAATACTTTTGATCATATGGCTTTTACCGCAGAGGATAAAGATAAATATATTAAAATTTTAGAAATAAATGAAATCAAATTTCATTTGCGAATAGTTCCTGAAATAGGCACCGAGCAGATCTTTTTTAAGGATCCGGCTGGAAACGGTATAGAGTTAATTTTTTGTAAAACATGACTAAAGGCATAAGATGTCTGAAAACAAAAAAGTTAAAATATATATAGGTTTTGATCAAAGAGAAGCAATTGCTTATCATGCTTTTGTTCAGAGTCTTATTGATCATGCTTCAATACCATTAGATATAACTCCTCTTGCAGTTAAAACATTAAAAGAATACGAAGAAAAACATGAAGATAAAAGTAATGATTTTGTTTACTCACGTTTTTTAACTCCATATTTAAATGATTTTAAAGGTTGGGCTATTTTTGTTGATGGAGATATGATATGTCAGAAAGATATTAAGGAATTACTTGACCTTCGAGATGACACGAAAGCTTTACAGGTAATTAAACATGACTATAAAACAAAAGCCCATCAAAAATATTTAGGAAATATTAACCAAGATTACCCTAGAAAAAATTGGTCAAGTGTTATCTTATGGAACTGTAAACATCCTAAACATAAAATTTTAACACCAGATTTTATTGCTAATCAAACAGGAAAATATCTACATCGGTTTGCATGGCTTAAAGATGATGAGATTGGAGAATTACCTAAAGAATGGAATTGGCTCGCAACAGAATATTCAAATAATGAGCAAGCAAATATTATTCATTACACTTTAGGAACTCCATGTTTTAAAGATTATAGAAATTCAGAAATGTCAGATATATGGTTAAAGAAATATGATCGTTTAAATGATGGAATGGAGGAATAAATTATGAAAAGTTATCGTAAAGAACTATGGTTTAATGCCCCTGAAAGAATGCATTTTACTAATATAACTTCTGAGATTAGATCGTGTTTAGATGAAAGTAATATTCAAGAAGGTTTTGTTTTAGTAAATGCAATGCATATTACGGCAAGTGTATTTATTAATGATGATGAATCTGGTTTACACCATGACTATAAAAAATGGTTGGAACATCTCGCCCCCCATGAGCCTGTTAGCGGATATCGTCATAATGATACTGGAGAAGATAATGCAGACGCGCATATGAAAAGACAAGTGATGGGTAGAGAGGTTGTGGTTGCGATAACTGAAGGACAATTAGATTTTGGACCATGGGAACAAATTTTTTATGGTGAGTTTGATGGTAAAAGAAAAAAAAGAGTTTTAGTCAAAATTATTGGCGAATAAGTTTAAAGATGACAGAAAATTTAAATATACCAAGTGATGATAATTTAAAGAATTTTAATAAAATCATTGGGACATTAGAGAATTCTTTAAAGATAGACCCTAAGGATCATAATCTTTATATAAGTCTTGGCGACGAATATTTAAAATTAAAAAGATTTGATCTTGCATTTAAGAGTTATCTTTCAGCATATAAATTGCAGCCAAGAAATGCAGATATTTCAGTTTGTATAGGTGTTTTTCATAGAGAGGTTGGAAATTATAATGATGCAGCTTCCGCTCTCTTGAATGCAATAAAATTAAATAAGAATTGTATAAAAGCATATGTAGATCTGAGTGATGTGTATTTTAATTTAGGTCGACATAAAGAGGGGTTGGAGTATTTATACAAAGTGGATGGCGTTATTCAATTTGAAGTTGATAAGGGATTCTCTATTTTAAAGGGTAATGTTTAAATGCAAAGAGATAAAGAAAAAATTGATTCTGGACCAAGTTTTATAGGTAGTTGGTATTTGAAAAATCCTAGTTTGTGTAGAGATATAATTAATTTTTTTGAAAAAAATGAAAACAAACAGGTACAAGGTGAGAGTGCAACTGGACTTGATTTAGAAAGAAAAAATTCCATAGATATGCCAGTATACCCGGCCGAACTAACTTTACCTTCCCATAAAATCTTCAACGATTATATGCAGCATCTTTATGAATGTTATATGGACTATGCGGAGCAATGGCCATTTCTTAAAACCAATTTTCCAAAATTAGATATTGGAGCTTTTAATATTCAGAAATATAATTCCGGTGGGCATTTCGCAAAAATACACTCTGAAAGAGTTCACATAACATCATTACATCGGTTGTTTGCATTTATGACATATTTAAACGATGACTTTGAAGGTGGCAAAACAAGTTTTACTCATCACAATATAGATATTGAACCAAAAATAGGTAAAACCTTAATATGGCCTGCGGAATGGACTCATGCTCATAAAGGAAATATTGTAGAATCAGGTATAAAATATATTGCAACCGGCTGGATACACCTACCAATACCATCGTGAACTTAATATTTTCAAGTAATAAGAAAAAATATCTTAACTATATTTAGCTGATTTAACTGTTAAAATAATTATGTTTAAGTTTTATAGGTATCAAATTTATGGCGGGCCACTCAAAATGGGCAAATATTCAGCATCGAAAAGGTAGGCAAGATGCTAAACGGGGAAAAATCTTCACAAAATTAGTAAAAGAAATTACAGTAGCTGCAAGATTGGGTGGGGGGGATGTAAATTTTAATCCACGATTAAGAACTGCAGTCAGTGCCGCAAAAGAAGAAAGTATGCCAGCTGAAAATATTACAAGGGCTATAAAGCGAGGAACTGGTGAATTAGAAGGTGTGAATTATGAAGAAATTCGATATGAAGGTTACGGGGTTAACGGCGCCGCAATTATTATTGATTGCCTGACTGATAACAAACAACGTGCAGTAGCAGATGTTAGGTTAGCTCTAAGTAAAAATGGTGGGAACTTGGGAACAGATGGCTGCGTTTCATACCTATTTAAACATTGTGGAAATATCTTTTTTGCTCCAGGGATTAATTCGGATGAATTAGCAGAAATCGCAATTGAACTGGGTGCAGAAGATATTATTAATAATGATGATGGAAGCGTTGAAATAATTACACCCCCAAATGAATTTTTAAATATTAAAGAAGGGTTTGATAAAGCAGATCTTAAATATGAATTTGCTGAATTAACAATGAAGGCTGAAACTGAAAACGAATTAAGAGGATCTGAAGGTGAGAAGATGAGAAAAATTTTAGATTTTCTTGAGGATTTGGATGATGTTCAAGAAGTTTATACAAATGTTGTAATAGAGGATAATTAATTAAAATTACTAATAAAATTCTTGGGATTGATCCAGGATTGAGAGTCACAGGATATGGTGTAATATCTAATTCATCTGGGAGTATTTCATATGAAGCAAGTGGAGTAATTAAAACAACTAATCAAGATACAGATTTAGCCTCACGAATTAAAATAATTCTTTCAGGGTTGGATGAGGTAATTTGTCAATTTAAACCAAATTGCGTAGCTATCGAGAAAGTTTTTGTAAACATAAATCCTCAATCTACTTTGTTGTTAGGTCAAGCAAGAGGTGCAGCAATTAGTGCAGCTGTTTTGCAGAACCTAGACGTATTTGAATATACTGCGTTACAAGTTAAAAAATCAGTTGTAGGGATGGGGCATGCAAGTAAATCTCAAGTACAGATTATGGTCCAAAAATTACTAAGTCTTCCATCGATACCAAGCTCAGACTCTGCCGATGCTTTAGCGTGCAGCATCTGTCATGCTAATATTAGTGGAAGCCTAGCAAAATTTGGAACTGGTAATCGAATGAAATCTGGAAGAATAATATGATAGGTAGAATTCAAGGACTTTTACTAGAAAAAACCCCTCCAATGATCTTGTTAGATTGTCATGGCGTTGGTTATGAAGTTGAAGTATCAATGCCAACATTTTATGACTTACCAGAAATTGGTTTAGAAGTTACGTTACTAACCCATTTTATTGTTCGAGAAGATGTTCAACTATTATTTGGTTTTGCATCTATTCAGGAGCGTAAAATATTTAGATTATTAATTAAAGTTAATGGTGTTGGGGCAAAAGTTGCATTATCTATTCTTGGAGGGATGACTGTTGATGAGCTCACGACAGCAATTACTGATCAAGATTCTAATTTATTAATTAAAATACCAGGCATAGGAAAGAAGACAGCTGAACGATTAGTTCTAGAACTAAAAGATAAGTTCAAAGAAGATCAAATAAAAATAACATCAAATAAAGAGCCTACAGTACTTCAAGACATACAAAATGCATTAATTGCATTGGGTTATGCCTCAAAAGATGTTATTAATGTTACTAAAGAATTAGCTTCAGATATTTCATTAAATGATGGAATAAGGCAAGCATTAAAGATGTTATCTAAAAACTTATAGTGATTTAATAAAATGATTGAACCAGACAGATTCATAGACCCATCAGCTCCAGATAATATAGAGGAGAACTTTGAACGTGCATTAAGGCCAAAAAAGCTTGATGAATATGTTGGGCAAGAAAAAATTAGAGAACAGTTGAATATTTTTATTGATGCGGCTAAGAAAAGAAATGAAGCCTTAGATCATGTTCTTTTGTTCGGTCCGCCAGGTCTTGGGAAAACAACTTTGGCTAATATTATTGCAAAAGAGATGAGCGTAAATTTACGCCAAACTTCTGGGCCAGTCCTAGAGAAAACTGGAGATTTAGCGGCTTTATTATCAAATTTAGAAGAAAATGATGTTCTTTTTATTGATGAAATTCATAGATTATCTCCAGTTATTGAGGAAATTCTTTATCCAGCAATGGAAGATTATCGTTTAGATATTATGATTGGTGAGGGGCCATCAGCCCGTTCAGTAAAATTAGAATTACCTTCCTTTACATTAATTGGTGCAACAACAAGAGCAGGTATGCTAACTAACCCTCTTAGAGATAGATTCGGTATCGTATCTAGATTAGAGTTTTATTCAAACCAAGAGCTAACTAAAATTGTAATTCGATCTGCAGATCTTTTAGAAGTTAAAATTGACCATGAAGGCGCAAATGAAATTGCTAATAGATCAAGAGGTACACCAAGAATTGCTAATCGACTTTTGAGGCGGGTTCGAGACTTTGCTGAAATTAAGTCTGAAGGAATAGTTAATAAATTAATAGCTGATGATGCATTAAAAATGCTTGATGTAGACTTGATTGGATTAGATTTAATGGATAGAAGTTTTTTACTTGCAATTATTGAAAAGTTTTCAGGTGGTCCTGTAGGACTAGATAATATTTCTGCTGCAATAGGGGAAGAAAAAGAAACTATTGAGGATGTAATTGAGCCTTATTTGATTCAGCAGGGTTATTTAATGAGAACCCCAAGAGGAAGATTAGCTACCCCAAAAACTTATGAGCACTTTGGTATAAAGCATTCTAAAAAAGATTTAAATGATACTTTATGGAAAGAATAATGTTTGAATGGAACGCAAGGGTGTATTTTGAGGATACTGACAGTGGCGGTGTTGTTTATCATACTAATTATCTTAAATTTATGGAGAGGGCAAGAACTGAGTGGTTAAGAAGCCTTGGGCTGAACCAGATAAAATTAAAAAAAGAAGACAAAGTGATGTTTGTTGTTCGAAAGATTGATATTCAATATAAATTACCAGCAAGGTTTAACGACGAATTACTGATCAAAACTGATTGTATAAAAATTACTGATTATTCAATTATGCTTGAACAAAATATTCTAAGGGATGAAGAAATAATCACTAAAGGTAAAGTGGAAATTGTTAGTATTAATTCAGATTATTTCAAGCCTGTACATATACCAAAAATGGCTAAACAACTTATGGAGATTATAAAATGTTAGGAAGTGATTTATCGTTTTTCTCACTAATTTTAGGTGCTAGTTTGCCTGTTCAGATTGTAATGTTAATTTTAATATTTGCTTCAGGTATGTCATGGAAATATATTTATTTAAAAATAAAGGTGTTAAAAAGTACCGAAAAAAATACAGATGAATTTGAAAAATTTTTTTGGTCCGGTGGTGATTTAGGCAAGCTATATGAATCTTTAACTTCAACGCATGAAGACATGAATGGCCTATCAACAATTTTTAAGGCGGGCTATAAAGAATATCAGATCCAAAAAGATTCACGTTCATTTGATAAAAAAAGTATTGAAAGTGTCAGAAGAGCAATGAGTGCAAGCTATAATAGAGAGGTAGATTTTCTTGAGAGACATTTACCGTTTCTTGCATCTGTTGGTTCTGTTAGCCCTTATATAGGATTGTTTGGAACTGTATGGGGCATAATGAATGCATTTATTGGGCTTTCGAATGTTGCTCAAGCATCTTTAGCTCAAGTAGCACCTGGTATAGCAGAAGCATTAATTGCAACAGCTATAGGACTGTTTGCTGCAATACCTGCCGTAATTGCATACAATAGATTTGCTGCAAAAGTTGACCGGTTATCTATTAGATACGAAAGCTTTATGGAGGAATTTATAAATACAATAGATCGTAAGGGATAAATTCTATGAAAAAAAGACGGTTAATGAATCAGATTAATGTAGTCCCCTACATTGATGTAATGTTAGTGTTACTTGTAATCTTTATGGTAACTGCCCCAATGACTAACCCAGGAGTTGTTGATTTACCTAGAGTTGGTCAATCTTTGAAGCAACAAGTTGCTCCTATAGTAATATCAATCAGGAAAGATGCTTCAATTGAAATAAAGGGTAAAAAATATAAAAAAGATGATTTATTAGCATATGTTAAAAAATCTATTGAAAAGAATTCTGAGCAATCAGTGGTAATTGCTGCTGACAAAAAAGTCCAATATCAAGAAGTAATAATTGTTATGGATTTACTCAAACAGAATGCAATTAATAAAGTTGGCTTATTGCTTAAACCAGAAAAGTAATTTATGAATATCCCTCAATTTAATTTTGATTCAATTCGTAATTCAAAATTTTTTGTTATTCTTGAAAGTGATTATAATTTACAAGCAAATTTATTTTCATTTTTAATTCATTTTGCCTTATTTATTTTTATGATTTTTTCAATTCAATGGCAAACCAAAATTCCTAACTTTGCTGAAGTTGAGCTTTGGGATGCAGTCCCAACTCAGATAAAAAATAAACAGATAAAGACAAAATCAGTAAAAACCAAACAGATAAAAAAGACTAGAGTATTACCTCCAAAAATAGATGATCAACAATTGAAGCTGAATGAAGAAGCTGAGATTAGGTTAAAGAAAAAGAAAGCTGCTGAAAAGAAAGCTTTAGCAAGGAAGAAAAAACTTAAAGAAATAAAAAAACTTCAAGCAAAATTATTAAAGCAAGAAGAGATAGAGAAACTTCAAGATAAAGTTTTAGAAGAAGAAAAATTAGATAACATAAAAGACAAATTACTTGAGCAAGAAAGAATTGAGCAACTACAAGATTCCATTAGGGATGATGAGTTAAAAAAGAAACCCACCATAGCAATAGAAGCCGATAAAGAAGTCTTAGCTGGAATAAATTCAGGTGAGTTAGATCGTTTTAAGGCTTTAATACAACAGAAAATTCAACAAAACGTTAATAATCAGTTATGTGGACTCGATAGAGTTGAATTAGAATTTGAAATATCTCTAATGCCAACAGGAGATTTACTAGGAGAGCCCAAGATGACTCAATCAAGTAAAATTTCAAGTTGTGATGCTGCAGTTGAAAGAGCAATACTCCAATCTCAACCACTGCCGATTCCAAATGATAAGGAATTATTTAAACGATTAAAAGACCTTAAATTAAAATTTCATCCAAATGGACATTATGATTTATAAGATAATAAAATAATTATCTTAATAAAAGTGTTAACGTATTAATTTTTATAACGGACTAAAAAATTATGATTTATCGAATGCATTCTTTGTTTGTTGGAATTTTATTGTTGTTTTCAACTTCAATTTATTCATTAGAAGTGATTGAAATTCTTGGAGGTAAGGCTAGCGAGATACCAATAGCCATACTCCCTTTTGAAGGATTTAAAAATATTGGTGGGCAAAAGGCTCATCAAATTATTTCATCAGACCTTAATCGTTCAGGTTTATTTCGACCCCTAAATACTAGTGGTATATCTAATCCACCTAGTAGTGATATTAATATAAATTATACAAAATGGTCTGCAATGGATGCTCAATTCATAGTTGTTGGTAAAGTTGAATCTGAGAACCCTATTTTAGGAAATATAAAAATTACATGGAGTTTGATAGACGTGTTTAAAGAAAAAACTGTAATCTCAATGAGGTATATAGGAAAGAAATCCCAATATAGAGCTATCGCGCATAAAGTTTCAGATAATGTATATGAATACCTAACTGGAAGTAAAGGAGTTTTCCACACTAAAATAGCGTACGTTAAAAAAGTTAATAATAAAAAATACAGTCTAAATGTCGCAGATTTCGATGGTTATAATTCTAGACCTATCTTGGACACAACCCAGCCTATTATTTCACCTAGATGGTCACCAGATGGTGAAAAAATTGCTTATGTTTCATTTGAAAAAAAGAAGCCAGTAATATATATTCAAAATCTGAGAACAGGTAAAAGAACGTTACTTGCAAATTTTAAAGGTAATAATAGTGCCCCGGCTTGGTCCCCAGATAGTAAAAAATTAGCAATTGTTTTAACCTATAACAAAAATTCACAAATTTATATGATAAATGCAGATGGAAGTGGTATTAAACAATTAATGCGATCTAATGCAATTAATACAGAACCATCTTGGTCGCCTAATGGAGAAGATATTTATTTTTCTTCTAATCGAGGTGGAAGCCCACAAATATACAAGATTAATATACTTAATGATGAAATAAGTAGAGTAACTTTTGAAGGTAAATACAACTTGAGCCCAAGCATATCTTATGATGGGAAATTATTACTATTTCTTACAAATGACCAAGGAAAATTTAAAGTTGCAATTCAAAACCTTATATCTAATCAGGTTTTAAAAATCTCAGAGGGACCAGCAGATGAATCGCCAATATTTGCTCCTAATGGACATTTAGTATTATTTACCTACAAAGACTATGGAAAAACGACAAAAATTGGTACAGTATCTATTAATGGATTAAAAAGGTTGCCAATAAACGTAGGAAACGCCATAATACAGGAGCCTACATGGGGACCGATTACAAATTAAGTTGTATCTTAATAATTTAGACAATTTGAATTTGTGTTAGAGTATCAAATACATACAGCTTTTACTTAAAGGAGACATTAAATTGAAAAAATCATTACTTTTATTATCATTAGTAGCAATTCTAGGTGCTGGGTGCAGTTCTACTCCATTAGATGCCCCTGGGGATCCTTCAGCTTCTAATTATTATGGTTCTGATTCTGCTGCTGCAACTGCAGAGGCTTTAGGATTGGAAGAGCTTCGAGGTAATCAACTACTTTCTCAAAGGAGCGTATTTTTTGATTTTAATAAATACGATATAAGACCTGAGTTTCAAGATTTAATTGGTGCACATGCCCAATATTTAAATAATCACGAACCTGCAAGAATGATAATTAAAGGCAATGCTGACTATAGAGGCTCTCATGAATATAATTTATCTTTGGGGCAAAAGCGTTCTGTGGCTGTCAAAGAAGCCTTAAATGCCCTTGGGGTCAACGATTCTCAAATTGAAACAATTAGCTATGGTGAAGAATATGCAAACCAAGAATGCCAGGCTGATGAATGTGGACAGGATAGACGAGCTGATATTACATACGAAGTAGAATAGATTCAATATACTAGCGAGTTTTATGAAAAAATATTTTTTGGTTGGTCTTGTTTTGTTCTCGAATTATGTATTTGCATTATTCGAGGACGAAGAAGCTAGAAAAAAAATCAATGCTATGCAAGATCAGCTAAATAATATTGAAAAATCCTTAGAATTCAAGATCAATCAGAAATTTTCAAAAAATTTATCTAAATATAATTCAGAATTAAATGAGCTACATGATAGTATTTCTAAATTAATCGGTGATGTAGAAGTTTTACAATTTGAACTTAAAAACTCAAGAGAGAGACATAAAGTACTTTATCAAGAACTAAATGACAGAATTTTAAAACTTGAATCTGTAATTGAGGAACAAAATCAAAATATTCCTCAAGAGAATCAAAATATTCCTCAAGAGAATCAAAATATTCCTCAAGAGAATCAAAATGAAGTTTTAGATCAAAAGTCTCAGCCAGAAATTGAGCTCAGACCTGAAGATGTTCCACAAGAAAATAGTAATTTAGTACCTTTAGTTGATAAAAATATTGAACTTGATGAATATGCAGAAGCTGATTTACTAGTAAAGGCAACAAGATACAAAGAGGCTTTTGAAGCTTTTGATAAATTTATAATAACTTATCCAAATTCTGATCTACTTCCAAAAGCAAAATATAGTCTTGGTTATTCTCAGTGGGCATTAAAAAATTATAATGCAGCAATTAAAACGTATTCAAAAATAATAAAACTACATCCTGATAGTGAAATAATTCCAGATGTAATATATGGAATTGCAAATTGCGAGATTCAATTAACTAGAATTACTAAGGCAAAAAAGACACTAAGGAATTTGATAAAAAAATATCCACAATCTGAAATTATTGAAAAGGCTAAGAAAAGACTTAAAGCTTTAGAGTCAATCAAACTTTAATACATTATTATTAAATTGAGCTTCAATTGCAAAAACTAAAAGTTAATGAGATATTCTATTCGCTTCAGGGCGAATCTTCATATGTTGGTTTTCCTACCATTTTTATAAGATTAACTGGTTGCCCAATGCGCTGCGGTTATTGTGATACTGCATATGCTTTCAATACAGGAGATAATCTTACTATTGAGCATATCTTAGAAGTTATCTCTCAATACAAAACCAAAAATGTAACAGTTACTGGCGGTGAGCCGCTAGCCCAAAAAGAATGCTGGTATTTATTGAAATGTCTTTGTAATGCCGGATATACAGTTTCATTGGAAACTGGCGGAGCAATTTCAATAAGTGAAATTGATAAACGTGTAAAAATTATTTTAGATATTAAGACCCCCGGATCAGGTGAAGAGAAACAGAACTTTTGGGAGAATTTAGAATTGATAAAACCAAAGGATGAAATAAAATTTGTTATAACTAACATAGAGGATTATTTGTGGGCTAAAAAAGTTTTAATTAGAGAGAAATTAAATGAAAAAGCATTAATATTATTTTCTCCTGTTTATGGAGATATAGAACCAAAAGAACTAGCAGATTGGATTTTAAAAGATCAGTTACAAGTTAGATTCCAAATTCAATTGCATAAGATAATTTGGGGACAAATACCAGGTGTCTAGAAAAGCAATAATCTTACTATCAGGTGGGTTGGATTCTTCAACAGTTCTAGCTATAGCAAAGGCAAAAGGTTTTGAATGTTATGCTTTAACTATAAATTATAATCAAAGACATAATGCAGAACTTAAAGCAGCAAGAGACATAGCAAAATTCTTTAAAGTACAAGATTTTAAAATTGTTAACATAGATTTAAGTTGGTTAAAAAACTCAGCTTTAACTAATAAAGATATTAATATTCCAGAAAATCCATCTATTGGAATTCCAGTAACATATGTTCCAGCTAGAAATACAATAATGATGACTTTGGCATTAGCGTGGGCAGAAACTATTAATAGTCAAAATATTTTTATAGGAGTCAATGCAGTCGATTATTCTGGATATCCTGATTGCCGACCTGAGTATATAGAGAGCTTTCAAAATATGGCAAATTTGGCCACAAAGGCAGGAGTTGAAGGAAACAGTATTAAAATACATACACCTCTAATAGAAATGACAAAAGCAGAGATTATTCATGAGGGTATAAAAAATAATGTCGACTATAAAATGACAGTTTCATGCTACCAAGCAAATAAAAATGGATTTGCTTGCGGTAAATGTGATTCATGCAGACTTAGAAAGGAAGGATTCAGGACTGCTCAAATAGAAGATCCAACCAATTATCAAGATCTAGACAGTCAATTAGACTAATATCTAATTGACTAATTAATCAATTAAACTTGCCAAAGTTAACAAAAATAGCGTAAAATTTTGCCCTTTCTGTAGAAAACAATTAATAAAGAGAATAAATTATGGTGGTAATTAGACTTTCAAGAAGTGGGAATAAAAACAGACCCTATTTTAATGTGGTTGTGGCAGATTCAAGAAAACCTCGAGATGGGCGATTTATAGAAAGAATAGGTTTTTATAATCCAATGGCTAGAGAAGGATCAGAAACGTTAAGACTGGAAACAGATCGAATTGAATATTGGCAAGACCACGGTGCATTATTATCCCAAACAATGACTCGGATTGTTAAATTACATGCTAAAGGCCCAGAAGGCTTAGTAGAGATGAAGAAAAAAGATGCTGATAAAGCTGCATTAAAAAAAGAAAAGAAAGCAGCCGAAAAATTAGCAAAAGCTGAAGCAGCAGTTGCAGAAACAGAGACAGAAGCAGCTCCAGCGGCAGAAGAAGCAGCTCCAGCAGAAGCTCCAGCGGCAGAAGAAGCAGCTCCAGCAGAAGCTCCAGCGGCAGAAGATAAGAAAGAAGATAAATAAAGCAAATTATTTTGTCTTCTAGGAAATTAGAAGAAATTGTTGTAATGGGTAAAGTATTAGTTCCATATGGGGTAAATGGATGGGTAAAAGTTTATTCTTTTACAGAAAAAATAGAATCTTTTTTAAAATATAAAAAATTATTTTTTTCTAAAGATCAAAAAAATTGGCATGAAATTAAAGTTAAAGAAAAAAAGTTGCATGGGAAGACAATTATTGCGAGTTTTTTAGGGATTTCTGATCGAACTGAAGCTGAGAGATATAAAGACTATTTTATTGGAGTGCCAAAGAGTTTACTACCTAAACTAAAAGCAGGTCAATATTATTGGAGTGATTTAATAGGATGTGAGGTATTGAATCTAAAAAACATTTCTTTTGGTTTGGTAGATACATTTATTAAAACTGGCGCTAATGATGTAATGGTTGTAAAAGGCAATAAAGAGAGACTAATCCCATATATAAAAAAGACAGTATTAAAAGCTGATACCAAAAATGGTAAGATAATCGTGGATTGGGATGAAGAATTCTAAAGTTTTAATAACTTTTGATATTTTAACTTTAATGCCGGAAATGTTTTTGGCATTAAGTGATTATGGTGTTACGGGAAGAGCATTTAGGGAAAATATTGTTAGTTTAAATTTATGGAACCCAAGGGAATTCTCAACGGATCTTCATAAAACAGTAGATGATAGAACTTACGGTGGTGGTCCAGGAATGCTTATGATGGCTGAACCTTTGGTAAAATCAATTGAAGCAGCTAAAAAAAGACAAAGTGCCGTAGGTATAAATAATAGTAAAGTTATTCATATGACTCCTAGAGGAAAATTACTAAGTCATAAAAAAGTTAAAGAGTTGTCAGAATGTGAAGGATTTATAATAATTGCTAGTAGGTATGAAGGTATTGATGAAAGAGTTAATGATTGGGTTGATGAAGAGATATCAATTGGTGATTATGTTTTAAGTGGGGGCGAATTGCCTGCTATGACAATGATGGATTGTTTAATTAGACAATTACCTGGAGTATTAAATGATGATGAATCGGCAACACAAGATTCTTTTGTTAATGGGCTTTTAGATCATTCTCATTTCACAAGACCAGAAATTTTTAAAAAAAAGAAGGTACCTGAAGTTTTATTATCAGGAGACCATGAAAAAATTAGATTATGGCGATTAAAGGAATCACTGAAGCATACATGGATAAAGCGACCAGATTTATTGGATGAAAAGTTGTTGACAAAAGAAGAGGCTCGGCTGCTTGAAGAAATTCAGATTGAGCAGGAACAAGACTCTATATAATTTTAAAGGAACAGAAATCATGGCAAATATTATTGAAACATTAGAACAAGAAGAAATAGCGCGGTTAGGAAAAAAAATTCCAAAATTTTCACCAGGAGATTTAGTAGTAGTAGGTGTTAATGTTGTCGAGGGAACAAGAAAGCGCGTTCAATTTTTTGAGGGTGTTGTTATCTCTAGAAGAAATAGAGGATTAAACTCATCATTTATTGTTCGTAAAATTTCTTCAGGTGAAGGAATTGAAAGAACTTTCCAACTCCATTCCCCGCAAATTGAGAGTATTGAAGTTAAAAGTCGAGGAGATGTGCGCAGAGCAAAACTATTTTATTTACGTGATCGTTCTGGAAAATCAGCCAGAATTAAAGAACGCTTAAAGGTACGCGATAGCGATAGTGAGTTTGAAGAAATTCCAGATATGTTAGTTGAAGAAA